>DAHUXO010000319.1 GCA_027307095.1 Betaproteobacteria bacterium
TCCGATCCCGTCGCGATCAGGATCAGGTCGGGCTTGCCGTCCGGTGCATCGGCCAGCACGTACGCGCCGCGCCGCAGGCCGTCCGCTGCGGCAAAGCGGGTACGGTCGAGCGTAGGCACGCTTTGTCTGGTCAATATCAGCGCCACCGGCCGGTCCCGCGTTTCCAGCGCGACACGCCAGGCGACCGCAGTCTCGTTGGCATCGCAAGGCCGGATGACGACGAGCTGCGGAACCGAACGCAGACCGGCAAGCTGTTCGACTGGCTGATGCGTGGAACCGTCCTCGCCCAGGGCAATGCTGTCGTGCGTGAACACATGGACGACGTGCAGCCCCATCAGCGCCGCGAGGCGGATCGCCGGACGCATGTAGTCGGAAAAGACCAGGAAGGTCGAACCGAACGGCACCGTTCCGCCATGTGCGGCTAGGCCGTTCAGAATCGCACCCATGCCGTGCTCGCGCACGCCGAAGTGCACGTTGCGGCCGGCAAGGCTCCAGCCGCCGCCCTCCGAGCCTTGGCGGTCGCGGGCATTCGCGCCGGGGGGCTCGAAGTCTCCCAGGCCGGCAAGCGCCGTGTGGGTCGATGGATCCAGATCCGCCGAGCCTCCCATCAGCGCCGGCACACGCGGGGCGACGGCGTTCATCACCTTGCCGGACGCGACCCGGGTGGCCATGCCTTTGGCGTCCGGAGGAAAGACGGGAATGTCCGCATCCCAGTTCGCAGGCAAGCCGCCACCACGAATCTGCTCGAGCTCCCGCGCCAGGTCGGGAAACGCTTGCGCGTACGCGGAGAATTGGCCGTTCCACGCAGCTTCTGCTTGCGCGCCTCGCGCGACGGCCTGGCGAAAGTATGCAAGTGCCTGGTCGGGGATGAAGAACGCCGGCTCCGCCGGCCAGCCCAGGTTGCGTTTGGTCAAGCGCACTTCTTCTGCGCCGAGGGGCGAACCGTGCGCTTCGAACGAGTCCTGCTTGTTCGGCGAGCCGTAGCCGAGATGGGTGCGCACCAGAATCAGCGACGGGCGCCCGGTCTCGGCGCGCGCGGCGTGCAGCGCGTGGTCGATCGCGGCGAGGTCATTGCCGTCGCCGACCGATTGGGTGTGCCAGCCGTAGGACTCGAAGCGTCGAGCGCGGTCCTCGGTGAAGGTGATGTCGGTGCCCGCGGAAAGCGTGACGCAGTTGTCGTCGTACAGATAGATCAGCTTGCCGAGCTTCAGATGGCCTGCCAGCGACGCTGCCTCGGAAGCGACGCCTTCCATCAGGTCGCCGTCGCTCACGATCCCGTAGGTGAAATGATTGATGATATCGAAGCTGGCGCGGTTGTAACGCGCCGCGAGCTGCGCTTCCGCCATTGCCATGCCCACGCCGTTTCCGAAGCCCTGCCCGAGCGGGCCGGTCGTGACTTCGACGCCGGGGGTCAGGCCGCGTTCCGGGTGACCGGGCGTGAGGCTGCCCCATTGGCGAAACTGCCTGATCTGCTCGAGCGATAGCGCGTAACCGGTCACGTGCAGCAGGCTGTACAGCAGCGCCGATCCGTGTCCCGCCGAGAGAACGAAGCGATCGCGGTCGAACCAGTGGGGATTGGCGGGATTGTGCTTGAGGAACCGGGTCCAGAGCACGCAGGCCATCGGCGCGGCGCCCAGTGGCAGCCCGGGGTGCCCGCTGTCGGCCTTCTGCACTGCATCGATCGAGAGGAAGCGAAGGGCGTTGACGCACGATTCGTCCAGAGCGGACGCTGCACGTGTACCAGCGGATGCTGAGTTCATGTCGGCTGTCCTTGGTTTGCAGAATTGGCCGCCGCGAGGCGCGTAGCCGGTCGCATGGAACGGCGTGCCGGCCTCCGGCAAGCCGGCGGCGAAATCAGTCTTGCATCCATGCGGCGCGTCGGATGTGCGGTAACGAACAGACGCCAGGGTGCGCGGACGATAAATCTTCGCAATGATCGAAAATGCCCGCAGCGTCCTGGTCATCGGAAGCGACCCAGTGGCCGCGGCGGCGATCCGCGAGGCACTCGCGCAGCCCGGAGACGATCCGCCGGCGGCTGTCTGGGTCCAGACGCTTTCCGACGGCATTGCAAGGCTGGGCGACGGAGGCATCGACGCGATCGTGCTCGACCCCTCTCTGCCCGACAGTCAAGGTATCGATTCGTTCGACGAGATCTTCCTCGCGGCCCGCCACGTCCCGATCCTCGTCCTCACGACCCGGGAGGGAGAGGAGGTCGGCCGGCAAGCGGTCCAGCGCGGCGCGAAAGAGCGAGTCCTGAAGGAACACATCGGCAGACAT
>DAHUXO010000128.1 GCA_027307095.1 Betaproteobacteria bacterium
TGCTCGCCGCACCCTTCGTGATCGGTGCGGCCTTCCAGGCCGGATACCTTTGGCTCTATCAGCGCAGCTTCAATGTCCACGATCCGCTGCGTCCGGCGGGCCGAGCGGCCGGCGACCCGCAGGTCGAGGCGGCACGGTGAACACAACGCACGCACGGGCGCGGGCATGCACGCGCTCGGCGGGCGCGAATACCGATGGCAGGGGCTGCGGGGCATGACCTCCGTCTGCAGAGGCCAAGCAGCATGACGCGCGTCCTCGTCGTCGAAGACGATCCGCTGCTGGGCGACGCCGTGCAAGCCGGACTGCGTCAGCGCGGCTACGACGCGGACTGGGTCAAGGACGGGGTCGCCGCCGAGGCCGCATTGCGCACGACGGACTTCGCCGCGGTGGTGCTCGACCTCGGCCTGCCGCGGCTCGATGGCCTCGAGCTGCTGCGCAGGGAGCGGGCGAAGGGCTCGCCGATCCCGGTGCTGGTCCTGACGGCCCGCGACGCGATCGAGGACCGGATCAAGGGCTTCGACACCGGGGCCGACGACTATGTGATCAAGCCCGTCGACCTGGACGAGCTCGCCGCACGATTGCGCGCGATCGTCCGGCGCTCGCGCGGCGAGCCCGCGCCGGTCCTCGAAGTCGCCGGGCTGCGCCTCGACCCCGCCGCGCGCACCGTCGCGTATCGAGGTCAACCGGTCGAGCTCAAGGCCAAGGAGTTCAACCTGTTGCAGGAGTTCATGCTGAACGTCGATCGCGTGCTGTCGCGCACGCAGATCGAGGAGCGCCTCTACGCCTGGGGATCCGAAGTCGAGAGCAATGCGGTCGAGGTGCACATCCATCACCTGCGCAGGAAACTCGCGCCGGAACTGATCCGGACCGTCCGCGGCGTCGGCTACGTGCTGCCGCGCAACCCGGCGGGTGGCGATGACTGACCGGCAACGATCGATCCGGCGGCAGCTTCTGCTGATCCTCCTTCCATCGGTCGTGCTGATCTGGATCGCCACCGCAATCGCCGGCTATCTGGGCGGGCGCGACGAGATCGACGAACTGCTCGACGCGCATCTGTCCCAGTCCGCATCCTTGCTGATCGCCCAGGCAGGCGGCGCGCCTGGAAACGTCGCCATCGAGCAGAAGCGGGATCCCGAAGGCGATACGCGCCGGCTCGCGTTCCAGGTGTGGGAGGACGGCACCGTCCTTCGACTGCACTCGTCGAATGCGCCGGCCGGACGCCTGTCCGCGCAGTCCGACGGGTTCAGCGACGCGGCGATGGGAGGCAAGCACTGGCGCGTGTTCAGCGCATGGGACCCCGCGCATCGCTACCTGGTTCAGGTCGGGGAACGCTCGTCCGACCGCGACGAGGTCACCGGGGATGTGATCGCGAGCACGCTGGTGCCGCTCGCGATCGCCCTGCCGGTCCTCGGCCTGCTGATCTGGTTCGGCGTCGCGCGCGCGCTGGGGCCGCTGCGGTCGCTGAATCGACAGGTCGCCGCTCGTGCGCCCGAAAATCTCGCACCGCTGGATTCCGCCGACGCGCCCGTGGAGGTCGAGCCGCTCGCCGCCAACCTTAACCGGCTGTTCGCCCGGGTCCAGGCATCGATGGAGAACGAGCGCAGGTTCACCGCCGATGCCGCACACGAGCTGCGCACCCCGCTCGCCGCGGTGCGTGCGCAGGCCCAGGTCGCGCGCGGCGCAACTGACGACCGGGAGCGCGCGCGCGCGCTAGACAACGTGATCGCCGGCTGCGATCGCGCGACGCACCTGGTCCAGCAGCTGCTCACCCTCGCCCGTCTCGAGCCCGCGGGCTTCGAAGCCCGCCGCGAGACCTGCGACCTGCGCGCCGTGGCCGAGCGGGCGATCGCCGACGTGATGCCTGCGGCGCTGGAGAGGACGATCGAGATCGAGCTCACCGAGGGGCCCGCGGTGCAGGTGGCCGGGGACGGGCGTCTGCTGGGAATCCTGCTGCGCAACCTGCTCGACAACGCCGTGCGCTACAGCTATGCGCATACGGTCGTGCGCGTCGACACCGGTCGGCGGAACGACCTGCCGTTCGTGACCGTCGCCGATCAGGGCCCCGGCGTCGCACCTGCGGAACGCGCGAAGCTCGGCCAGCGTTTCCACCGCCTGGTGGGCGGCGGGGTCTCGGGCACCGGGCTCGGGCTGTCGATCGTCAAGCGGATCGCGCAGATCCACGGTGCGACGGTGTCCTTCGACGAGACCGCGCTGGGGCACGGACTTGCCGTGACGGTCGCCTTCGAGCGCGCCGCCGCTTAGGTCAGGGCGCGCGCGCGCCGCCGAAGCGAGGCTGCGAGCGGTGGCGCGACAGCGCCAATGCCAGCGCCAGCGGACCCGCAACGATCGGCCACGTCAGGTAGCGCAGCTCGGCGCCGGGCGCGGCAAGCGTGAAGCCCGACGCGTAAAGCAGCGCGCTGGATCCGACGACCATCGCGAGGCAGGCCATCGGGCGGTCGCGACGCAGCACGCCGATGACGACGCCGAGGCCGCCCAAAAGCAGGTAGGGGAGCCCGGCAAAGACCCAGGTCGGCAGCAGCGCTGCAGCGAGCACGTAAAGGCGCTGCTGCGCCTGCGGCGCCCATGGCAGCGGCAGCGGCGGATCGTCCCGGTAGGTCGAGCGCGCGATGAAATACGCGGCCCCCTGGACCGCGCCGCGATGCGGCCCGATCAGCAACCAGGTGGTGCGCAGGCGATGACGAAGGTAGGCACCGGGGTAGCGGCGTACGGCGTCGATCCACGCGCTGCGCAATTGACGCAGCTGCGCCGGCGAGTACGGCTCGCTCAGTCCATCGCGTACGCCCGACGTCCCCCGCTGGTAGAGCAGCGTGTTGGATGTCGGGTCGAACGCGCGGGTGCTGCGCAGCTCGTCCACGGTCAGGCCCGGCGCGTGCGTGAACGCCGGAAGCAGGAGGACGCCGCGATCGACCGAGATTGCCGCCAGGTCCCACAGCGCGATCGATGGCCACACCGTCGCGCGCTCGGTGGTCAGGGCCCGGTCCAGCGCGATGCCGGCGGCGAACGACACGCCACCCAGTGCCACCGCGGCGAAAAATGCCATCCGCCACCTGCGGCGGCTCCCCGCGAAGAGCGCCGGGACGAAGCCCGCGCCGTAGGGCAGGATGGCGGGTAGTGCATTGTGCCGCACGCATCCGGCGTAGACGAGGGCCAGCGCGCACGCCAGCATCGGGCCCTTGCGGCCCGTCGCGAGGCCCCGCGCGGCGAGGCCCGTCGCCAGAGCCAGGACCGCGGCGAGGTGCGCATCGGAAAGCAGATGCGCCATCTCGACCATCGTCAACGGGGCCATGCCGAAGACGATGATCAGCACCGCGCGCCCCAGTGCGCTCTCGCTGATCGCCGCGACGCACAGGGCGATTCCGCTCCAGAGCATCACCAGGTTGGCGCACAGCAGCAGCGCCGGCCCCCCGCCCAACGCGAGCAGCGCCGACCACAGCGCCGGCATGGCCACCGGCGAAACGTCGTTGAACTGCCCGCTGCGCGCCTGCCACAGCTGATATGCGGAATCGAACGGATATTGCCCCGGGTAGAGCACGACGATCGCCGCGAGCGCCCCGGCGCCGGCAACGATCCACGGGGTAAAGCGGGCAATCCGTTGCATCGGAGTCCTTGCCGATCGAAGCCGACGATCGCGCGCTCGCTCCGGGAGCCGTCGGGTGCCGCAGCGGCAGGGTGAGTATAATCCCCGGGCCGTCGACGATGTCGCGCGTACATCCCCGCCGATGATGGTCCAGTTCTTACGCTATGCCGGTGCTGGAGCGATCGGCACGGCAGCCCAGTTCGCCATCCTGATCGCGCTGGTGCGCCTCGCCGGCACGCACGCGGTGACCGCATCGACGGTCGGTGCCGTTGCCGGCGCGATCATCAACTATGCGATCAACCATCGCTACACGTTCGCGAGCCGTGCCCCGCACGCGCGCGCCCTGCCGCGCTTCGCGGCCATTGCGCTGGCGGGGATCGGATTGAATGCCGTCGTGATCGCGGGCGCGCTCGGGATCCTCGACGCGAACCTCATCATCGCCCAAGCGGTCGCCACCGGCGCCGTGCTGGGCTTCACCTACGTCGCGAACCGCACTTGGACCTTCTGACGCCCTCCGCGAGACCGGCGCGCGCCACGGTGTCGGTGGTGGTCCCCGTTCACGACGAGGAGGAGGTGCTGCCCGAGTTCCAGCGGCGCCTCGCCGCGGTGCTCGACGCCCTCGACTGCGACGCCGAGGTCGTCTATGTCAACGACGGCAGCACCGACCGCTCGCTGGCGCTGCTCGCCGGCTTCCACCGGGATGATGGTCGCGTGGGCGTGATCGATCTCTCGCGCAATTTCGGCAAGGAAATCGCCATGACCGCCGGGCTCGATGCCGCCGCCGGCGATGCCGTGATCGTCATCGATGCGGATCTGCAGGACCCGCCAGAATGCATACCGGAGATGGTCGAGGCGTGGCGAGAGGGCAGCGAGATCGTCCTGATGCGCAGGCGCAACCGCGAACAGGAGGGATTTCTCAAGCGATCGACGGCAAAGGCGTTCTACCGGGTGATCGGGCGCATGAGCACGATCGACATCCCCGCGGATGTCGGCGACTTCAGGCTGCTGTCGCGGCGCGCGGTCGGGGCGCTGCAGAGATTTCCCGAGCGCAGCAGGTTCATGAAGGGCCTCTTCGCCTGGATCGGCTTCCGGTCGCACGAAATCGAGTACGACCGAGACCGGCGTTTCGCAGGCAAGACCAGTTGGAATTACTGGCGCCTGTGGAATTTCGCACTGGAGGGGATCACGTCGTTCTCGGCAGCGCCCCTCAAGATCGCGAGCTACATCGGATTCTCCACGGCGCTCGTCGCGTTCATCTACGGCGCCTATGTCATCGGCAAGACGCTGCTGATCGGCAATCCGGTGCCGGGGTACCCGACGCTCGTCACGCTCATCCTGTTTCTCGGCGGCCTGCAGCTGATGGCGCTGGGCATCATCGGCGAATATCTCGCCCGGATGTTCGTCGAGGTCAAGCAGCGCCCGCTCTATCTGGTCCAGCAGCACCTGGCGCCGAGACGAACGGGGACGAACGGCCGCGACTCCTAGCCGACCTCGACGAGCAGGCCGGGATCGAACCGCGCATTCTCGTTGACGCCGTTCCTCGCATACCCGCGCGGATTGCAGACAACGCGGGTCCCGTTCACCGCGTAGTCGAAGCTGTCGTGGGTATGCCCGTGGATCCACAGCCCTGCGCGGGTCCCGTCGAGCAGGCGCTCGGCGTCCGAGACGAAGCACGCGTTGAGCGGAGAGCCCGCGAAGCGCGGGTGGATGCTCATCGGCGAAGGTGCGTGATGCGTGACGACGACGGTCGGTCCGGGATGCCGCGTCGCGAGCTTCTCCGCGAGCCACCGCGCGTGCTGTTCGAACCGCGCCGCCGAATCCTCCGGAGTGAACATCGCCTCCGGCGCGTCGGCGGTGCGGATACGCGAAAAATCGCGGATCCAGCGTTGCCCGTCGCGCATCGCCGCGGCGCGCCCATCGCCGTCGCCGAACAGCCTGAAGTCTGTCCACAGCGTGCTGCCTAGGAAGCGCACACCATCGACGACCGCTTCGTCGTCGTCGAGCACGCGGACCCGGGTCCCGGCACAGGCCTCGCGCAGCTCCGCGATCGCACCGTCGAGCGTGTCGCCGTAGTACTCGTGATTGCCGGGCACGTACAGCACCGGCTTGCCGAGACGCGTGGCCCACGCGGCAGCGTCGCGCGGGCGGCCGATGTCGCCCGCGAGGATGATGACATCGGCATCGGTCTCGGGCATCGCGAACGGGGCGACGTTGAGGTGCAGGTCGGAGACGATGTTGAGCTTCATCGCGTACCCGACTGCCGGCGCTTGCCGCCCCACGCGGCCTGGACCTGCGCGATCAGATCCGCCTCGCGCCCCTGGTAGCGCGGCGAGAAATGGAACGGCCGCACCTCG
>DAHUXO010000151.1 GCA_027307095.1 Betaproteobacteria bacterium
TTCTTTCCGACGGCACTGACCGCGCCGGTGTACGCCGATGCCAGGCGCGTCGCGGAGCTGGCCACGCGCACGATGATCGGCCGCAACGGCGAGCTCGAGGACTTGCATGGGCTGACGGTGTTCCTCGCCGCGCCCGCTTCCGGCTACATCACCGGCCAGACCATCTATATCGACGGCGGATTCAGCGCCAAGTGAGCCGAGGCGGCATACGATGAGAGCCCTCGTGTACACCGGCCCGCGCGAGATGGTGTATCGCGACGAGGCCGACCCGGCGCTGGTCGCGGGGGAGGTGGTCATCCGCGTCGATGCGGCAGGAATCTGCGGCTCGGACATGCACGCCTATCATGGCCACGATCCGCGGCGCGTTCCGCCGATGATTCTCGGCCACGAGCTCGCGGGCGAGATCGTCGCCGGCCCTGGAACCGGCAGGCGCGTGACCGTCAATCCGCTGATCGCCTGCGGGCGTTGCGAGTTCTGCGTGCAGGGTCGCGACAACCTGTGTGCGAATCGCAGCATGGTCGGGATGAACCGGCCCGGCGCGTTCGCGCAGTACATGTCGATCCCGACCCGGAGCCTGCTCGACCTCCCCGAGGGCATGAGCACACGGCAGCCCGCGCTGACGGAGCCGGCGGCAACGGCGCTGCATGCATTGCACCTGTGCGTGCGCGCGCTCGAGCGGCCGCTGCCGGAGGCGACGGTGCTGGTGATCGGCGGCGGGGCCGTCGGCCTCCTGGCCGCGCTGCTGATGCGATCCTACGGCTGTCGTCAGGTGCTGATGGCGGAGGTGAACCCGCTGCGGCGCGCGGCGGCCGAGCGCCACAGCGGCTACCCCGGCTTCGACCCGCGGGCGGGCGGCGGGCCTCCGGACGGGAGCGTCGACCTCGTGTTCGACGCCGTCGGTGCCAAGGACACGCGGCGAGCAGCGCTGGCGGCCGTCAAGCCGGGAGGCGTGGTGATGCACGTGGGGTTGCAGGACTGGGCGAGCGAGATCGACATGCGCAAGCTGACGCTCGCAGAGATCACCCTCCTCGGCACCTACACCTACACCACCGCCGACCTGCGGGCCACCGTGCAGGCGCTGCATGCGGGCGTCTTCGGCGATCTCTCCTGGGTGGAGGAGCGCAGCCTGGCCGACGGCGCGAAAGCGTTCGAAGACCTCGATCGCGGGCGCCTCGCGACGGCCAAGGTCCTGCTGATTCCATGAGGGTGCCCGGCTGCCCTGCGCGGCATCTAAGCCCGGCTCAGGTCCTCGAGCAGCAGCAGCATCGCGGTCCAGTCCTGGTCGGCGCGTCCCCACGGCTGCGCGAGCGCGAGCATCTCGCGCGCGATCGCGCCGAGGAGCAGCGGCGAGCCGACTTCGGAGCCGAGGCTGAGCGCGTGGCTGATGTCCTTGTGGGCCATGCGCATCGGAAAATCCGGGTGCACGTCTCCTGCCAGCACTTTCTTCGGGTAGTTGACGACGAGCTGGCCGCGTCCAGCGGTCGTGCTGCTCATCACCTTGACCGCGATGTCGCGGTCGAGCCCGGCCTTTTTCGCGAGCGTCAGCGCTTCGGCGGTGAGCAGCGTTCCGACGGTGGACATGTAGTTGTTGACGAGCTTGAGCTTGATGCCGTGTCCCTGGGGTCCTGCATGGACGATCGAGTCGGCGAGGCACTCGAAGATCGGCCGCGCCTCGGCGACATCTTGCGCGGCGCCTCCGACGATGACGAGCAGGGTTCCGGCCGCTGCGTCGTCGGGCGTTCGACCAACCGGAGCGTCGAGCATGCGGAACCCCTGGACGGAGAGTTCGTTTGCGAGCGCGATGCTGGCGGATGCGGCGATCGTGCTCATGTCGATGACCAGGCGGCCCCTCCCGAGCGTCCGGCAGGCGCCCGCCGGACCCAGCAGCGCGTCACGCACCTGAGGGGAATCCGGAAGCATCGTGATGACCACCTCTGCCCCGGTCGCGGCATCCTCAGGGGAGAGGGCCACCCTGCAGCGCAGCCCGGCGAAGGCCTCCAGCGCGCGCGGGGATGCATCGAACACCGCCATCTCGTGGCCGCCTTTGATCAGGTTGCGGGCCATCGGGCCACCCATCGTGCCGAGCCCGAGAAATGCGATCTTCACGTTCGTGCGCCTTTCGTACGTGTCGGGGGCGTGCGCCGCGTCGGGCGGCACCGGTGCCCGCGTATCGGTCGGCTCGCACCGACCATGACAAGGATGCCAGCTTTATGAGCGCCCAGGAAATCTCGAGCGAGAGGCTGCTGCAGATGTATGGACGGATGTTCCGCATCCGGCTGGTCGAGGAGCGGCTGGCGCAGGTGCAGGCCGCAGGCGAGCTGCCGGGGCCGGTGCATCTGTACATCGGCCAGGAGGCGATCGCCGTCGGCGTCTGCGCACATCTGTCCGATCAGGACTGGATCTGCAGCACGCACCGGGGTCACGGGCATTTCCTCGCCAAGAGCGATGAATTTCAGAGGATGGTCGCGGAGGTCTATGGCCGCGCGACCGGAGTGTGCGGCGGCAAGGGTGGGTCGATGCACGTTGCCGACGTTTCGAAGGGAATCCTGGGTGCCAACGGCATCGTCGGCGGCGGAATCGCGCTCGCCGCCGGTGCGGCCCTCTCGGCGCAGACGCGCGGCACGCGCAATGTCGCCGTCGTCTTCTTCGGGGACGGCGCGGCGAACCAGGGCGTGCTGTTCGAGGCGCTGAACGTTGCGGCGCTGTGGAGCCTGCCGCTCATCCTGGTGTGCGAGAACAACGGCTTCTCGGAGTTCTCGCCGACGGCGACCGTCACTGCCGGTGAGATCTGGAACCGCGCGACCCCGTTCGGCGTCCCGGGCAGGTCGGTCGACGGCAACGACGTACGCGAAGTCTGGGCCGCGGCCGGCGCGGCGATCGAGCGCGCGCGCAGCGGTGGCGGCGCGACGCTGCTGGAGATGCGCACCTATCGCCTGCGGGGGCACGTCGAGGCGGAGAAATCCTTCCTGTCGAAGAGCTATCGCAGCGACGCCGAGGTCGAGGAGCGCCGCGAGCGTGAGCCGTTGCGCCTCGCCGTGGCGGCATTGCACGGTGCCGGGGTGACGGCCGACGCGATTGCAAAGCTCGAGGAGAAAGAGCGCGTCGCGGTCCAGGCCGCGTTCGAGTATGCGGCCGAATCGCCGTGGCCCGAGCCGGGTGCGGCGTTCGAACACATGTTTGCGTGAGGCGGCCGATGGCGAAGAAGCGGATGGTGCAGGCGATCAACGAGGCGATCACCGAGGAGATGGAGCGGGACGGTTCCATCATCGTCATCGGCGAGGACGTGCACATCAGTCCCGTCGGCGACACGCGCGGGCTCATCGAGCGCTTCGGGGCGTCGCGGGTGCGCAACACTCCCATCTCCGAGTCGGTCATGAGCGGCATGGCGGTGGGTGCTGCGGCGACCGGGTCGCGCGTGATCTGCCATCTGTTCTACGGCAATTTCATCTACACCGGTTTCGACGCGATCGCCAACCAGGCGGCGAAGCTGCGCTACATGCTCGGTGGGCAGGTCAAGCTGCCGATCCTCTACATGGCGATGATCGGCGGCGGACGCTCGGTCGCGGCGCAGCACTCGGACAGCATGCACCCGATGCTGATGAATCTGGGCGGCATCAAGATCGTGATGCCCGCATCTCCGGGCGACGCCAAGGGGCTGGCCAAGGCGGCGCTGCGCGACGACAACCCGGTGTTCCTGCTGCAGGCGGCAGGCCGCGGCGGAGAACTGGGGGAGGTGCCCGAGGGCGACTACACGATCCCCCTCGGCAAGGCCGAGGAAAAGCGCGCCGGCGACGACGTGACCGTGGTTGCGATCGGAAGCATGGTCAAGCCTGCGCTCAAGGCCTGCGACGAGCTCGCCGCCCGCGGCATTTCGGTGAGCCTGATCGATCCGCGCACCGTGGTGCCCATGGACTACGACGCAATCCTCGCATCGGTCGCCCGCACCGGCCGGCTGGTGGTCGTCGACGAGGCACGGAAGTCGTGCAGCGCCGCGAGCGAGATCGCGGCCACCGTGGCCGAGCGCGGCTTCCACCTCCTCAAGGCACCGATCGGGCGGGTCGCGGTCGAGGATGTCGCGATACCGTATTCCCCCGTCCTGGAGAAAGCCGTGATTCCCGATGCTGCAAGAATAGTCGATGCCGTTCTGAAGATCGCCGTGTCGGGGGGAGTCCCGCGATGATCGAGCTGAAGCTGGGCAGGATCGGAATGAACATGGAGGAGGCCACGATCAAGGCGTGGCACAAGGCGGCCGGCGACAGCTTCAAGCAGGGCGAGCCGCTCTACGACATCGAGACCGAGAAGGTCGCCACGGAGATCGCCGCACCTTTCGATGGCAAGCTCCTCGAGATCGTCGCGAACGTCGAGGACAGCGTCGAAGTCGGTGGCGTCGTGTGTCGCGTCGAGCAGGGTGCTTCGGCCGCCTGAGTGCCGGCGCAGCGGCATGCACGGACTCGATCCCGACGTCGCGCGCATCCTCGACGGGATGCGGCGCAACAAGACGCCCGCGCTGTCGACGCAGCCGATCGAAGCGGCCCGCCGAATCTACGACAAGGGACTGCGGCTGCTCGACCTCGCACCGGACCCCGGCATCGCCGTGCGCGACCTGCCGCCGGATCCCGCCGCAGATCACCTGCAAATCCGCGAATACCTGCCCGCGCAGCGGGCGCCCGGCGCGCTGGGCGGGCTGCTGTGGTTCCACGGTGGCGGCTACTGCGTGGGAAGCATCGAGACGAGCGACATCGTCTGCCGGATGTTCGCAGCCCGATGCGGTTTCCCCGTCTACTCGGTCGGGTATCGCCTGGCCCCCGAACATCCGTTTCCGGCAGCGGTCGACGATGCACTGCACGCCTACCGCCGGGTCCTGTCGCAGCTTTGCGAGGGATCGACGAGTTCGCAGCGCCTGGCCGTCGGAGGTGACAGCGCCGGCGGCACCCTCGCCGCGGCGGTTTCACTGCTCGCGCACGAGGATGAGTTGCCACCTCCGGCGGCGCAGGTCCTGGTCTACCCGAGCACCATCGGGCACCGGCCGAGTGCCTCCAAGCGGCGTTTCGCCGAAGGCCACTTCCTCACGCTGAGCGAC
>DAHUXO010000175.1 GCA_027307095.1 Betaproteobacteria bacterium
ATCTATTTCGCCGACGACCCGGCGTTCAAGGGCAAGCGGCGCGAGCTGACCGCTGCCGATTACGTCTATGCGATCAAGCGCATCCTCGATCCCAGGATGCGCTCCAACTCGCTGCAGATGGTCGACGGCCGCTTCGTCGGCGCCGACGCTGCCGTCGCGAAGGCGCGGGCGACCGGTCACTTCGATTACGACGCGCCGATCGAAGGCCTGCAGGCGATCGACCGCTACACGCTGCAGTTCAAGCTCGTGTTCCCCGACTACGAGCTGCTGTCGAACCTGACGACGACCGCCACGGCTGCGGTCGCGCGCGAGATCATCGACGCCTACAAGGACGCAAGCGGCTGGGCGATGTCGCATCCGGTCGGCACCGGACCCTATCGCCTCGCCGAATGGCGTCGCGGCCAGCGCATCGTTCTCGTGGCCAACCCGGGATTCCGCGACGAGCGCTACCCGCAGGCGACCGATCCCGCCGACCGCGCGCTGGTCGCGGGGCTGGCCGGCCGCAGGCTGCCCCTGGTCAAGCGGGTCGTGATCAACATCATCGAGGAAGCGCAGCCGCGGCTGCTGGCGTTCCGGCAGGGCGATCTCGATTACGTCGCGGTGCCCAGCGAGCTGGTCACCAAGGTGCTCGACGCCCACGACGCGCTCCAGCCGGACTTCGCGAAGGCGGGCGTGCGCCTCGCGCGAGGCATCCAGCCCGCGATCTCCTACGTGTATTTCAACATGGAGGATCCGGTCGTCGGCGGGTACAAGCCGGCGCAGATCGCGCTGCGCCGCGCGATCGCGATGGGCTACGACGTGAACACCGAGATCCGCGTGCTGCGCCAGGGCCAGGGCATGCCCGCGACGCAGCTCGTCCCGCCGAACATGACCGGGCACGATCCTTCGTACGACGGCAGGATCCCGTTCGACGTCGCCGCGTCGAAACTGCTGCTCGACAAGTTCGGCTATGTCGACCGCGACCACGACGGGTTCCGCGACCAGCCCGACGGCAAGCCGCTGGTCCTGAAAATGGCATCGGCGACGGGTAACGAGAATCGCGAGTACGACGAGTTGTGGAAGAGGAACCTCGACGCACTCGGACTGCGGGTCGAATTCGTCAAGCAGAAGTGGCCAGACCTGCTGAAAGCCGCCAGGCTGGGGCAGCTGCAGATGTGGCAGCTCGGTAACATCAACACCACGCCCGACGGCTTCGGCTTCTACGGTCTGCTCTACGGCAAGTACGCGGGCTTCTCGAACCTGTCGCGATTCCACCTCGCCGAATACGACCGGCTCTACGAGCAGGGACGCGCGATGCCCGACGGCCCCGACCGCCTGAAAGTCGAGCGCAGGATGTCGGAGATCGTGCAGGCCTACGCGCCGTGGATCCTGACCGCGTACCGCTATGAGAACGTCCTGCTCCAGCCGTGGCTGCGCGGCTACAAGTACAACCCGACCTACCAGATGCCGTTCCCGTATCTCGACATCGCTGCTTCGCAGTGAATCGGCTGTCGATCCTCTCGCTGACGCTTCGATACCCGATTCCATGACATCCTCCCCGCGGAAATTCCCGAGGTTCCCGCCCGCATTGCTCGTCGCGGCGGTCGTCTTCGCATTCGTGCCCGCGGTCTCGCCTGCGCGGGCCGCCGCTCCGGCGACCGCCGGGGCGCCGAGGATCCTGCGGGTCGCGTTCCCGATCGCCGAGACCGGCTTCGACCCGCAGGCGACGAGCGACCTCTATTCCGATACTGTGCAGCGCGCGATCTTCGACCCGTTGTACGGCTTCGATTACCTGGCCCGGCCGTACCGGCGCGTCCCGAAGATCGCGACCGCCCTTCCGACGATCACCGACGGCGGACGCGTGTGGACGATCCATGTCCGGCCCGGGATCCACTTCGCCGACGATCCCGTGTTCAAGGGCAAGCGGCGGGAGCTGACCGCCGCCGATTACGTCTACTCGTGGAAGCGGCTGCTCGATCCGCGCATGCGCTCGCCATTCGCGTGGTACCTGCAGGGAAAGATCGTGGGCGCCGATGCCGTCGTCGCTGCCGCGAGCCGCAGCGGCAAGTTCGACTATGACGCGCCGATCGCCGGACTGCGCGCCATCGACCGCTACACGATCCGCATCGAGCTGAAGGAGCCCGACTACATCCTGTTCGGCTACCTGTGCTCGAGCCCGATGGCAGCGGTCGCGCGCGAGGTGGTCGAGCATTACGGGGACGACAACGGCTGGGTGATGGACCATCCGGTCGGGACCGGTCCGTTCATGCTGAAATCGTGGCGGCGCGGCCAGCAGATCGTGCTCGTCAGGAATCCGGGATATCGCGACGAGCGCTTTCCCGAGGCGACCGACCCCGCCGATCGCGCGCTGTTCGGCAAGCTCCAGGGGCGCAGGCTGCCGATGCTCGACGAGGTCGACATTACGATCATGGAGGAGTCCAACCCGCGGATGCTGGCGTTCGACAGTGGCGCCCTCGATTACGTCGATCTGCCTTCGGATCTCTCCGACCGGGCACTCGATGCCTCGGGTCGCCTGAAAGCGTCCTACGTCGCGCGTGGCGTCACGCTCGCGAGCCTCACCCAGCCGTCGCTCGCGTACGCGTACTTCAGCATGCAGGACCCGGTGGTCGGCGGCTACAGCCGCGACAGGATCGCATTGCGGCGCGCGATCGCGATGGCGTTCGATACGCCGGAACTGATTCGCGTCGTCTACCAGGGGCAGGCGCTGCCGGCGACGCAACTCGTCCCGCCGAACGTTCCGGGCCACGACGACACGCTGAACGTCGCGCCGCCTTACGATCCGGCCGCCGCCCGCGCGCTGCTCGACCGTTTCGGTTACGTCGACCGCGATGGCGACGGCTGGCGCGATCTCCCCGACGGCAAGCCGCTGAAGCTCGTGATGGCGTCGACGCCAGCGACGCGCGATCGCGAGGTCGACGAAGTGTGGCAGCGGAGCATGCAGGCCATCGGCGTGCGAATGGATTTCATAAAGCAGAAATGGCCCGACCTGCTCAAGATGGGCAAGGCGGGGCAGCTGCAGATGTGGCGCATCGGCTGGATCAATGCCTATGCGGAAGGTGACGCGTTCTTCCAGCTCCTCTACGGCGGGAACATCGGGCAGACCAACTATTCGCGATTCGACCTGCCGCAATACAACGACCTGTACCGGCAGTCGCGGATGCTGCCCGACGGTCCCGAACGCAACCTGATCTACCGCAAGATGTCCGAGCTCGCTGCCGCCTACAGCCCCTGGGACCTCAACCTGTATCCGATCGAGAACACCCTCGTGCAACCGTGGGTGCGCGGCTACAAGAAGAACGCGTACTGGTCGAACCCCTGGATGTATCTCGACGTCGACCGAACCAGCGTCGCCGCGCGGTGACCGCCAGAAAACCCCGAAAACAGGGACGCACCACGTTTTAAAACGTGGTGCGTCCCTGTTTTCGGGGGGTGGGGCGTCGCGCCGGCGCGACAGTCGCGGGCGCGAGGCGGCACTGCGCGGAATATTCGCATTGCCGCGCCTGGGCACCGCGCGTAGAATTGGCCCGAGTTCGCATATCCATCGAGATGACTCCGCCATGACCGCCGAGACCATGCACATCGCCAGCGCGATTCGCTTCGCGCCGCGCGTACGCGCATCGGTTGCGTGGGCAGCCGATCGCGGGCCGGTCGATCGACTGGCGCACGCCGGCATCGGCAGCGGACTCCCGCTGCGGCACCCCCTGCAACACTAGCCCCGGCACGGACATCCGCCGGGAACGGCGGAATCCGAAGACCCAGGGCAGCATTCCCCCCCCGAGGCTTCCGCCGATCATATCGATCGGAGGCTTGCGCGCATTCGCGCGGCCAGGAAGAAGAAGATGAACTCGTTCGAACAGATCGCAAGGCTCGCCCGCAGGCGCTTCCGCGGCCTGTGGCGCTCGCCCGATTTCCGAAGGCTCTGGCTGTCGCTGACGATGACGTCGTTCGGCGCGCAGATCACCAACCTCGCGCTGCCGCTGACTGCGGCGCTGCTGCTGCACGCGACGCCGCTGCAGATGGGCGTTCTCGTCGCGCTGGAGACGCTGCCTTTCGCGCTGGTGTCGCTGCACGCGGGCGTCCTGCTCGACCGCGTGCGCAAGCTCCCGGTCGTGGTG
>DAHUXO010000181.1 GCA_027307095.1 Betaproteobacteria bacterium
GTGGGAAGATCGTCGAGTCCGCGCCGCCGGCCGAGCTGTTCGACCACCCGAAAGTGGACCGGACGCGCGCGTTCCTGTCGCAGGTCCTTTGACCCCGGTCGACGCGTGAAACGCTATTCGATCGCGAGTCTCGTCCGCAATGCGGTCGGCGGCCACCGGCACTGGTCGCGGGCGTGGCGCAATCCGAAGCCCAGGCGAAGCTACGACGTCGTGGTGATCGGCGGTGGCGGACACGGGCTCGCCACCGCGTATTACCTGGCGAAGGAGCACGGAATCCGCAACGTCGCCGTGCTCGAGAAGGGATGGATCGGTGGCGGCAACACGGGCCGCAACACGACCATCGTGCGCTCCAACTACCACCTCGATCCGAACGCGCATTTCTACGAGCTCTCGCTCAAGCTCTGGGAGCATCTGTCGCAGGAGCTCAATTTCAACGTGATGTACAGCGCGCGCGGCGTGCTGAATCTGGTGCATTCGCCTGCCGACATGGATGCGGCGATGCGCCGCGGCAACGCGATGCGCCTGAACGGGATCGATGCGCAGTTCCTGACCCGCGAGGAGATCGCCCGCCGCATTCCCAACCTCGACTGCTCGCCGCAGGCGCGCTTTCCGATCCTCGGCGGCCTGCTGCAGCCGCGCGGGGGCACGGTCCGCCATGATGCCGTCGCGTGGGGCTATGCGCGCGCTGCGGACGCGCTCGGCGTCGACATCATCGAGCGCTGCGAGGTGACCGGCATCGACATCGCGCGCGGCGAGGTGACCGGGGTGCGGACGACGCAGGGCGACATCGCGACGCGCCGGGTCGGCATCGCCGTTGCCGGCAACTCCAGCCGTGTCGCCGCGATGGCCGGCGTTCGCCTGCCGATCGAATCGCACGTGCTGCAGGCGATGGTGTCCGAACCGCTGAAGCCGGTGCTCGACACCGTCGTGACCTCGGGTGCCGTGCATTTCTACATCAGCCAGTCCGACAAAGGCGAGCTGGTGATGGGCGGCGACCTCGATTTCTACAATTCGTATGCGCAGCGCGGCAACCTGCCGATGGTCGAGAACGTCGTCGCGGCGTGCCTCGCGCTGTTTCCGAGCTTCGGACGCCTGCGGATGATGCGCAGCTGGGGCGGCATCATGGACATGACGATGGACGGCAGCCCGATCATCGGCAAACTCCCGGTCGGCGGCCTGACGATGACGGGGGGCTGGTGCTACGGCGGCTTCAAGGCGACCCCGGCGTCGGGATGGCTGCACGCGTGGACCATCGCGCGCGACGCGGCGCATCCGCTCAACGCGGCGTTCACGCTGGAGCGCTTCGCGGAGGGCCGCACCCTCGACGAGAAAGGCGCCGGCCCTGTCCCATGGGCGCACTGAGGCGAACATGATGCTCATACCGTGCCCGTACTGCGGGCCGCGCAACCAGGTCGAGTTCACCTACGGCGGCGATGCGACGCTGCGCCGCCCTGCCGCCGATGCCCCGCAGTCGAGCTGGGTCGACTACGTGTACCTGCGCGACAACCCCTGCGGCCCCCACGACGAGCTCTGGTATCACGGCGCAGGCTGCCGAAGCTGGTTCAAGCTCCGCCGCGACACGCGCACCCACGACATCATCGCGAGCGCACCGGCCGGCGAGCCGCTCGACGGAACGCGTCCGTGACGGTGCCCGATCCGTCGCAAGCGTCGACACAGCGCTGGCGCCTGCCCGCCGGCGGTGCGATCGACCGGGCGCAGCCGCTGGCATTCGAGTACGACGGCAGGCGCTACTCCGGTTGCGCGGGCGACACGCTCGCTTCCGCGCTGCTCGCCAATGGCGTGCACCTGGTGGGGCGCAGCTTCAAGTACCACCGGCCACGCGGGATCTACAGCGCAGGCGTCGAGGAGCCGAACGCGCTGGTGCAGCTCGCCGGCGGCGCGCGCACGGAGCCGAACACGCGCGCGACGATGGTGGAGCTCCGTGACGGCATGAGCGCGACCAGCCAGAACTGCTGGCCGTCGGTGCGCTTCGATGTCGGTGCGATCGCGAATGCGATGTCGGCGATGCTCCCCGCGGGCTTCTACTACAAGACGTTCATGTGGCCGCCGACGCCGCGCTGGTGGCTGCGCTACGAGCACCTGATCCGTCGCGCTGCCGGCATGGGCCGCGCACCCCGGGAGCCCGACCCGGATCACTACGGGCACCAGCATGCGCATTGCGACGTGCTGGTGATCGGCGGTGGCCCGGCCGGACTCGCCGCGGCGCAGGCGGCCGCCGCAAGCGGTGCGCGCGTCATCGTGTGCCAGCAGTCGGGGCGCTTCGGCGCGAGCCTGCTCGGCTCCGACGCGAAGATCGGCGATCGGCCGGCGATCGAGTGGACCGACGGCGTGCTGGCGGAACTGGCGGCAAATCGCGACGTGACGCTGCTGCCGCGTACCACGGCGTTCGGCTATTACGACGGCAACCTCGTCGGCGCGATCGAATCCGTCGCGGATCATCTGCCTGCGGTGCCTGTGTATCTCCCGCGCCAGCGCCTGTGGCTGATTCGCGCCAAGGCGGTCGTGCTGGCGAGCGGTGCGATCGAGCGGGGCATCGCCTACGCGAACAACGATCTGCCGGGCACGCTGCTCGCGGATGCGGCGCGCACCTATGTCAGGCGCTATGCGGTGAAGCTGGGGACTCGGGCCGTCGTATTCGCGAACAACGATCGGGCATACGCGGCCGCGCTCGCGCTGCACGAGGCGGGCACTGAGGTCGCCGCGATCGTCGACCCCCGGCCGGCGTCCCGGCTCGACGGCGTGCTTCCTTCGCGGGCGCGCGAGGCTGGCATCGTGCTGATGCACGGATCCGGCGTCGCGCGCGCGCTGGGGCGCCTGCGCGTGTCGCGCGTCGACGTCGTGCCCCTGGCAGGTGGCCCCACGACTTCGCTCGACTGCGACCTGGTCGCAGTGTCGGGTGGCTACAGTCCGACCCTCCACTTGTACTCCCAGGCGCGGGGCACCCTGCGCTACGACCCGGTCACGGCGAGCTTCCTGCCCGATGCATCGCCCCTGCCGATCGTCGCCGCCGGCGCGGTGCAGGGATGCGCGAACCTGGCGCAGGCGCTGCGGCAGGGCGATGCGGCAGGAATGGATGCCGCCGCGCGCGCAGGGTTCGGTGCCCGTCGCGCCGCCGTGGTGGCCGCTGCGCAGGACGGTGAGGGGGCTGCAGTCGAGCCGCTATGGGCGGTCCGGGCGCGCGGCAAGGCAGGCAAGGCTTTCGTCGATCTGCAGAACGACGTGACGGTCCGCGACATCGAGCTGGCGGCGCGCGAGGGCTACCAGGCCGTGGAGCACCTGAAACGCTACACGACGCTGGGCATGGGCACCGACCAGGGCAAGACCAGCAATGTGATCGGGCTCGCGCTGATGGCGGCGCAGCTCGGGGTGTCGGTCCCCGAGGTCGGCACGACGACCTTTCGCCCACCGTACACGCCGGTGACCCTCGGCGCATTCCCCGGACATGCGCAGGGTCCGCGGGTCGAGCCGACGCGCTGCACGGCCATGCATGCCTGGCACGAGGCGCAGGGGGCGCGCTTCGTCAACGCGGGACTGTGGAAGCGCCCGCACACGTATCCCCGCGCCGGCGAGTCCGAGGACGCGGCCGCGCTGCGCGAAGCGCGCAACGTCCGCAGCAATGTCGGCATCGTCGACGTCTCGACGCTGGGCAAGATCGAGTTGCAGGGACGCGATGTCGCCGAATTCCTGACTCGCATCTACGCCAACCGCTGGGACACGCTGGCGGTCGGGCGCTGCCGCTACGGCGTGATGCTGCGCGAGGACGGGATGGTGCGCGACGACGGCACGACGTCGCGCCTCGACGGCGATCGCTACCTGATGACGACGACGACGGCGAACGCGGCCGCGATCATGCAGACCCTCGAGCGCCTGCTCCAGGTCGATTGGCCCGAGCTCGATGTCCATGCGGCATCCGTCACCGAACAGTGGGCGGCAGCAGCGCTCGCGGGCCCGAAGGCACGCGAGGTGCTGGCGCAAGTCGCCGACATCGACGTGTCGAACGAGGCGCTGCAGTTCCTGGACACGGCAGCCTGCCGGCTGCGCGGCGCCGGCGAAGCCATTCCGGCGCGCCTGTTCCGGATCAGCTACTCGGGCGAGCTCGCCTACGAGATTCACGTGCCCGCCGACCGGGGCCTCGAGATGTGGGAACTGCTGCTCGACGCCGGCCAGCCGCAGGGAATCATGTCCTATGGCACCGAGGCAATGAACACGCTGCGAGTCGAGAAGGGGCACGTCGTGATCGGCGCCGAGATCGACGGGCGCACGACCGCGGACGATCTCGGCATGGGACGCATGATCAGTTCGGGCAAGTGGTGCATCGGCAAGCCGCTGCTCGATCGTCCCGCGCTGACGGCGCCCGACCGCTGGCAGCTGGTGGGCCTCACGGCGCAGGGCGGAGCGCCCATGCCGCGGGGAGCGAAACTGGTCGCCGATCCCGACGCCGCATCGCCCAACCCGATGCTCGGGCACGTCACGTCCTGGTGCTTCAGC
>DAHUXO010000182.1 GCA_027307095.1 Betaproteobacteria bacterium
CGGTCGAGGCCAAAATCCAGCTTGCGGAAATCGGCCAGTTTCGCGCTAAGTCCTTGCTACGGCGGGGTCAGGCGAGGTGGCAAATGGAGGCGGAGGTCGGAATCGAACCGGCGTAGACGGCTTTGCAGGCCGCTGCATGACCACTCTGCCACCCCGCCCGGGATGGACGCGGCCGCAACAGGCGTCGATTGCGCTGTTGCGGCGGGACAAACGAAAAATCAAACGAAAAGGGAGAGCCGCGTCGTCGAACTACAGGCTCTCCCAGGGAAATCTGGAGCGGGAAACGAGTCTCGAACTCGCGACCTCAACCTTGGCAAGGTTGCGCTCTACCAACTGAGCTATTCCCGCGCACGCTGCGCATTATACCATCGCCCCCCACCCGCTCAAGGCGGACGGCGGCGGGAATCACCGCGACAGCACTGCAGCGACGGCGTCGGCGACGTAGTCCACGTTCCTGGTGTTGAGGGCGGCCACGCAGATGCGCCCGGTCTCGATCGCATAGACCGAGAACTCCTCGCGCAAGCGCTTGACCTGCGCCTTGTCGAGGCCCGAGTACGAGAACATGCCGCGCTGGTCGCGCACGAAAGCGAAGTCGTGGGCAGGCGCGCGTTCGGATAGCTTCGCGACCAGCGTCGCGCGCATCGACCGGATGCGCTCGCGCATCGCGCCGAGCTCGGCCTCCCACAGCTTGCGCAATTCGGGATTGGTCAGCACCAGTGCGACGATCTGGCCGCCATGCGTGGGAGGGTTCGAGTAGTTGGTGCGCACGACGCGCTTCAGCTGCGACAGCACGCGCGTGGCCTCGTCCTTGTCGGCAGCGACGACGGTCAGCGCGCCCACCCGCTCGCCGTAGAGCGAGAACGACTTGGAGAACGAGCTGGAGATGAACACGGGGCCGGGCGTGGCGACGAACTTGTGCACGACCTCGCCATCGGCGTCGATGCCCGTCCCGAATCCCTGGTAGGCGAGATCGAGGAACGGCACCAGTCCGCGCGAGCGAACCGCGGCGATGATCGCGTCCCACTGCGCGGCCGTCGGGTCGACCCCGGTGGGGTTGTGGCAGCACGCGTGCAGCACGACGATGCTGCCGGTGGGCATCGCGTCGAGCGAGTTACGCATCGCCTTGAAATCGAGGCCGTGGGTGGCCGGGTCGTAATACGGATAGGCGTTGACGGTGAAGCCCGCGCCCTCGAACAGCGCACGGTGATTCTCCCAGCTCGGGTCGCTGATCCAGACCTGGGACGCCGGGGAGAAGCGCTTCAGGAAATCGGCGCCGACCTTGAGTCCGCCGGTGCCGCCCAGCGCCTGCACGGTGACCGCACGGGCGCTCGCGATGACCGGGCTGCCTTCGCCGAACAGCAGGGCCTGCACCGCCTTGTCGTAGGCGGGGATGCCGTCGATCGGGAGGTAACCGCGGGGCGCCGCCTTGCCGGTGATCTCGTGCTCGGCGCGGCGCACGCATTCGAGCAGCGGCACCTTCCCGTTGTCGTCGCAGTAGACCCCGACGCCGAGGTTGACCTTGCGCGGGTTGGGGTCGGCGTTGTAGGCCTCGGTGATGCCGAGGATCGGGTCGCGCGGCGCGAGATCCACGGCGCCGAACAGTGACGCGGCAAGCGGAGCATTCATGTCGAATCCGGCGGGTTGCAAAACGCGCTATTGTACCGCGCGGCAGACCCGCGCCGCTTGAGGCGTCGCGGCGACGTCCCCATCTGCCCGACGTCGTCCATAGCGTTTCCAGTCTCCGCCCCGGCTCCAGCTTCAGCCCCTCCTTCCCATGGCCCGCGCCGACACCCGTCTCGAACCCGCTCCGAAGATCCCCCCCGTCACCGCGTTGAGGACGCTCGCTCGCGTCGGTCGCTTCCTGCGTCCGTACCGGCGCAAGATCGTGCTGGCGGGCATCGGCCTCGTCATTGCCGCTTCTGCGGTGCTCGCGGTCGGGCAGGGCCTCAAGTTCGTCGTCGACCGCGGCTTCGCCGCGTCGAACGCTCACGAGCTCGACCGGACCCTGGCGCTGATGCTGGGCATCGTCGTGGTGATGGCGGCGGGCACGTACATGCGCTTCTATTACGTCTCGTGGCTTGGGGAGCGCGTCACCGCCGACTTGCGGCGCACCGTGTACGACCATCTGCTCGGCCTTCCGCCGGCGTTCTTCGAGGCGACCCGCACCGGCGAGGTGATCTCGCGACTGCTCAACGACACCACGATGCTGGACACGGTCATCGGCTCCAGCGCGTCGATGGCGATCCGCAATTTCCTGCTGATGGTCGGCGGGCTGGTGATGCTGCTGCTGACCAGTGCCAAGCTCACGCTGCTGGTCCTCGCCGGGGTGCCGCTGGTGGTCGTCCCGATCATCCTGTTCGGGCGCCGCGTGCGCAAGTTCGCCCGCGCCACGCAGGACCGTGTTGGCGACGTGGGCGCGTTCCTCGACGAATCGCTGCACGAGATCCGCACCGTGCAGGCCTATGGCCACGAGAACGACGACCGGCGCGATTTCGCTTCGCGCGTCGAGGCTGCGTTCGGCACCGCGGTGCGGCGCATCCGCCAGCGGGCCATCCTGACCGCGGCGGTCATCCTCCTGGTGTTCGGCGCGGTGGGCGTGATCCTGTGGATCGGCGGCCACGACGTGGTCTCGGGGCGACTCTCCGCCGGGCAGCTGTCGGCCTTCGTGTTCTACGCGATCATCGTCGCCGGCGCGGTCGGCACGATCAGCGAGGTGATCGGCGACCTGCAGCGCGCCGCGGGCGCAACCGAGCGATTGTTCGAGCTGCTGGCCGTCGAATCGACGATCCCCACACCAGCCAATCCGGTGCCGATTCCGGCGACCGGCCGCGGCACCGTGAGCTTCGAGCAGGTGAGCTTCCACTACCCGTCGCGTCCCGACGCGCCGGCGCTCGACGCGTTCACGCTGGACGTCGGCGACAGCGAGAAGGTGGCCCTGGTGGGACCGTCGGGGGCGGGCAAGACGACCGTGTTCCAGCTGCTGCTGCGCTTCTACGACCCGCAGTCGGGGGCCGTGCGTATCGGCGGCGTCGACCTCAAGGCGGCCGATCCGCGCGAGGTGCGGCGCCAGCTCGCCGTGGTCCCGCAGGAGCCGGTGATCTTCGCGGCCTCGGTGCTCGAGAACGTGCGCTACGGGCGTCCTTCCGCGAGCGACACCGAGGTGCAGGCCGCCTGCGATGCGGCCTACGCGAGCGAGTTCGTCGAGCGCCTTCCGGGGGGCTACCAAGGCCTGCTGGGGGAGCGTGGTGTGCGACTTTCGGGCGGGCAGCGGCAGCGCCTCGCGATCACACGCGCGATCCTAGCCGACCGGCCGATAC
>DAHUXO010000200.1 GCA_027307095.1 Betaproteobacteria bacterium
TCTGAACCGCGCGGGCACGCCGCTGCTCGAGATCGTCTCCGAGCCCGACCTGCGCAGCTCGGCCGAGGCAGTCGCCTACGCGCGCAAGCTGCACGCGCTGGTGATGTGGATCGGCATCTGCGACGGCAACATGCAGGAAGGGAGCTTTCGCTGCGACGCCAACGTCTCGGTGCGGCGTGCCGGCGAGCCGCTGGGCACCCGGTGCGAAATCAAGAACCTGAACAGCTTCCGCTTCCTGCAGCAGGCGGTCGACTTCGAAGTGCGCCGCCAGGTCGAGCTGATCGAGGACGGCGGCAAGGTCGTGCAGGAGACGCGGCTCTACGACCCCGACCGCAACCAGACGCGGCCGATGCGCAGCAAGGAAGAGGCGCAGGACTATCGCTACTTCCCCGATCCGGACCTTCCGCCGCTGACCATCGACGAGGCGTGGATCGATCGCGTGCGCGCCGCGCTGCCCGAACTGCCCGAGGCGATGCGGGCACGCCTCGTCGCGCTGCACGGCATCACCGACTACGACGCCGCGCAGCTGACCGCATCGCGCGAGCTCGTCGACTACTACGCGGCGACGGCGGCGGCGCTGCCGGCGCAATACGCCACCGCCCACAAGCACGCCGCCAACTGGGTGCTGGGCGAGTTCTCGGCGGCACGCAACCGCAGCGACCTCGCGGTCGCCGACGCGCCCGTGAAGCCGGCGCAGCTTGCGGGCCTGCTGCGGCGGATCGCCGACGGGACGCTGTCGGGCAAGATGGCGAAAGAGGTGTTCGATGCGCTGTGGGCGCGCGAATCCGCGGGCGACGATGCCGTCGATGCGCTCATCGAGCGCAGGGGCCTGCGGCAGGTCTCCGATGCCGGCGCGATCGAGGCGCTGGTCGATCAGGTGATCGCGGCGAACCCCGCGATCGTCGCCGAATTCCGCGCCGGCAAGGAGAAGGCGTTCAACTCGCTCGTCGGCCAGGTGATGAAAACCTCGAAAGGCAACGCCAATCCCGGGCAGGTCAACGACATCCTGCGCCGCAAGCTGTGAAAATCCGGTGAAAAACCGGGACGGGAAAACCGGGACGCACCACGTTTTCCGGTTTTGTAGCAACAAACTCCGGCGGAAAACGTGGTGCGTCCCGGTTTTCCCGCGTCCCGGTTTTTCCGTACCGGATTTTCGGGACGTTACGAGTGCAGCGGCTTGAACCGCGGCCGATGCGGCCGCGCGCCTTCCTCGCCGAGGCGCTTCCGCTTGTCGGCCTCGTATTCGTGGAAGTTACCTTCGAAGAACACCCACCTGGAG
The DNA here is from genome assembly GCA_027307095.1 of Betaproteobacteria bacterium. GTDB lineage: Bacteria > Pseudomonadota > Gammaproteobacteria > Burkholderiales > Casimicrobiaceae > VBCG01. The sequence goes on from DAHUXO010000200.1 coordinate 1,280, forward strand.
TTGTCCTCGGCGGCGAGGATGTGGGTGGCGATGCGGTCGAGGAACCAGCGGTCGTGCGAGATGACGAGCGCGCTGCCGGCGAATTCCTCGAGCGCCTCCTCGAGCGCGCGCAGCGTCTCGACGTCGAGGTCGTTCGACGGCTCGTCCAGCAGCAGCACGTTGCCCCCCTTCAGAAGCGTCGCGGCCAGATGCAGCCGCCCGCGCTCGCCGCCCGACAGCGCGCCGACGTTCTTCTGCTGGTCACCGCCCTTGAAATTGAAGCGGCCCAGGTAGGCACGCGTTGGCATCTCGAAGCGGCCCACGGTCAGGATGTCCTGTCCGCCGGAGATCGCTTCCCACACGGTCTTGTCGTTGGGCAGCGATTCGCGCGTCTGGTCGACGACGGCGAGCTTCACCGTGTGACCGACGACGATCTCGCCGGAATCCGGCTTCTCGGCGCCGGTGATCATCCGGAACAGCGTGGTCTTGCCGGCGCCGTTGGGACCGATGATGCCGACGATCGCGCCCGCCGGAATCGCGAAGCTCAGGTCGTCGATCAGCACGCGTTCGCCGAACGCCTTGCTGACGTTCCTGAACTCGATCACCGAGTCACCCAGGCGCTCGGCGACCGGGATGAAGATCTCCTGCGTCTCGTTGCGCTTCTGGTGCTCGTAGCTCGACAGGTCCTCGAAGCGCGCGATCCGCGCCTTGCTCTTGGCCTGGCGCCCCTTGGGGTTGCTGCGCACCCACTCGAGCTCTTTCTTCATCGCCTTGATGCGCGCGGCGTCCTGCTTGGCCTCGGTCTCGAGGCGCTGCTCCTTCTGCGTAAGCCACGACGTGTAGTTGCCTTTCCAGGGAATGCCCTGGCCGCGGTCGAGCTCGAGGATCCATTCGGCCGCGTTGTCGAGGAAGTAGCGGTCGTGGGTGACGGCAACGACGGTGCCCGGGAACTTCTGCAGGAACTGCTCGAGCCACTCGACGCTCTCGGCGTCGAGATGGTTGGTCGGCTCGTCGAGCAGCAGCATGTCGGGCTTGGACAGCAACAGCCTGCACAGCGCGACCCGGCGCTTCTCGCCGCCCGACAGCTGGCCGATCTTCGCGTCCCAAGCGGGAAGCCGCAGCGCGTCGGCGGCAATCTCGATCTGCACGCCCGAATCGGCACCGGCGGCCGCGATCACCGCTTCGAGGCGCGCCTGCTCGGCGGCGAGCGCATCGAAATCGGCATCGGGCTCGGCATAGGCCGCATAGACCTCGTCGAGGCGCGCTTTCGCAGCGAGCACTTCGCCCATGCCTTCCTCGACTGCCTTGCGCACCGTCGCTTCGGGATCGAGCGCGGGCTCCTGCGGCAGGAAACCGATGCGCAGATCGGGCATCGGCACCGCCTCGCCTTCGTATTCGTGGTCGACGCCGGCCATGATCTTCAGCAGGCTGGACTTGCCCGAGCCGTTGAGGCCCAGCACGCCGATCTTGGCGCCGGGGAAGAACGACAGCGAGATGTCCTTGAGGATGACGCGTTTGGGCGGCACGACCTTGCCCACACGGTTCATCGTGTATACGTATTGAGCCATTGGATTGGCGGCCGCCGGGCTGCGGTCCGTCCGGACCGGAGGGGCGAGCCGCATCGATCGCGGTTAAAGCGGGATTATCGCAGACCTGCGTTCGTGCCCCGCCGCGCCGTGGCTGGCGCCTGGATTCAGTAGCGCGATGCCCCGGCCGCGGACAACCGCGTCGCGTCCGGCGATGCGTCATCCGCCAAGCTGCTCTTCAAGTCGTGGAAACGCCGCTTGTCAGCGTCGTAGCGAGCGGCGACCGCCGCCGCTTCCTTCTGCTTGCCGACGACGAATTCGGCCTGCCGCGCGAGATCGGCGTCGATCGACGCCACCTCGCTCCGAATCGATGCCGGGACGGCCCCAGGCGCGTAGCTGGCCTGCTTCGCCTGCAGCTGCTCGCGGCGCTTCGCAATCTGCGCGATGTACGATTGCGCCGACGTGATCTGTCCTTCGATGGTCGCGAGAGCGCGCGTCTTGGCGAGGTCGATGTCGCTCTCGTCGGTGTAGGAATCGAGGAGCGCGCGATCGCGGCGCTCGGCGAGCATGCGTTCGCGGTCGAGCTCGTGTTTCTGCTTCTCCGCCGCCTGGCGCGCCTGCAGCTCGGCCGCCGTCGGGGCCTGCCCGATCTTCCTGACCGCGATGCCTTCGCGATTCAGCTGCGTGCTGGCGCGGTTGACCGCATCGGGCGGAAGCCGGTCGCTGTAGTGGACGAGGCCGTGCTGGTCGACCCATTTGTAAAGGGTGGCATGCGCGCTGGTCGCGATCGCGAACAGCACGACTCCGACGAGGAGCGCGGGCAGGAGCCACATCGACCCGGAAGCCTCGGGGATCGACGATCGCCCGGCGCGATCTGCGTCGTCGCGCTCCACCGCGCCGTCGAATGATCCAGGTCCTGCCAGTGCACTCATCTCGGTTCCTGTCCGGTCACTGCGTTCGCATCTCGCTCAGCGCGCTCCGTAGCGCTCGCGATAGGCCGCAATCGCAGGTCGCACCGCTGCAAGCTCCGCGCGGCCGTCGATGAACGTCATCACGTCGTCGAGCGTCGCGATCGCAACCACCGGAATTCCCCAGGTGTCGCGCACGTCCTGCACCGCCGACGTCTCGCCTTGTCCTCGCTCCATCCGGTCCAGCGCGATCAGCACGCCGGCGGGCCTCGCGCCATGAGCCTCGATCAGCGCGACCGATTCGCGCACCGACGTGCCGGCGGTGATGACGTCGTCGACGATCATCACGCGCCCCGCGAGCGGCGCACCCACGACCGACCCGCCTTCGCCGTGATCCTTCGCTTCCTTGCGGTTGTAGCTGTACGGCAAATTGTGCCCCATGGCGGCAAGCGCAATGGCGGTCGCGGCGGCAAGGGTGATGCCCTTGTACGCCGGCCCGAACAACTGGTCACAGTCGACTCCCGACGCAAGCAGCGCCTCCGCGTAGAACTCGCCCAGCCGGCGCAGGCTCGCCCCGTCGTTGAACAGGCCCGCAGTGAAGAAATACGGACTTTTGCGCCCCGCCTTGGTTACGAACTCTCCAAAACGTAGCACGTCGCGTGCCAAGGCGAACTGCAGGAAATCGTGTCGGAAATCGGTCATGGGGGCGCAATGGCCAGGGGGCCGGCGCCGAGTATAGCGTTCCGGCGGCGATGTCCCGCCCGCCTGGGGTAAACTCGCGCCCTTTTCACGCCTACCCGATGCGAGTCATCACCCTCAACGTCAACGGACTGCGCTCTGCGGAGCGCAAGGGCCTCGCGCGCTGGCTTGCCCGCGCCGAGCCCTGGGACATCGTCTGCGTGCAGGAGATCAAGTGCCTGCCCGGCGACGTGCCGAAATCGCTGGCGGCGCCGCGCGGATCGCACGCGACGTTCCATCCGGCCAAGCGCAAGGGCTACGCTGGCGTCGCGCTCTATTCGAAAGTCGCGGCGCCGGTGCGCGCGGGATTCGGCCATGTCGAGTTCGACGCGGAAGGACGCTACCTGCAGGCCGATTTCCGCGACGTGTCGATCGCGAGCCTCTACCTTCCGTCGGGATCCAGCGGCGAGCATCGCCAGGCCTCCAAGTTCCGCTTCCTCGACGCGTTCCTGCCGCACCTCGCCGGGCTCGTCCGGGGCGGCCGCGAGGTGATCCTGTGCGGCGACTGGAACATCGCGCACCAGCCGATCGACCTTCGGAACTGGCGCAGCAACCAGAAGAATTCGGGGTTCCTGCCCGAGGAGCGCGCCTGGCTCACACGGGTGTTCGCCGAGCTCGGCTTCGTCGACGTGTTCCGCCGCCTCGATGCACGGCCCGAGCAGTACACGTGGTGGTCGAACCGCGGCCAAGCCTGGGCAAAGAACGTCGGCTGGCGCATCGATTACCAGATCGCGACGCCGGGCATCGCGGCGACGGCGCGCGCGACGTCGATCTACAAGAACCGACGCTATTCCGATCACGCCCCGCTCGTCGTCGACTACGACTTCGAGCTTCGCTGAAGCTCCGCGCGCCCGGGCCCCGGTCCGCCCTCCGCCCGCAACGCGCGCCACCGCGATGATCCGCATCTCCAATCTCACGCTCGCGCGCGGCAACAAGCGCCTGCTCGAAGCGGCGAACCTGACCGTGCACGTCGGCCACAAGGTCGGCATCGTCGGCGCCAACGGCTGCGGCAAGTCGAGCCTGTTCGCGGCCATCCGCGGCGAGCTGCTGCCCGACGCCGGGGCGATCGAGCTGCCGCCGAAATGGACGCTCGCCCACGTCGCGCAGGAAACGCCGGCGGTCGCGATCCCGGCGATCGAGTACGTGCAGGATGGGGATCGGGAGCTGCGCGACATCGAGCGGGCACTCGCCGCCGCGGGTGCGGCGCACGGGCACCCCGAGAGCCGCGGGGCCGGGATCGCGGGCGAAGGCGCCGGAGCGGGCGGCCCGGGAGTCGACGGCGCCCGTCTCGCCGAGCTCCATCATCGCTTCGAGGCGATCGGGGGCTACAGTGCGCGTGCCCGCGCCGCAACGCTGCTCGCGGGGCTGGGCTTCGACGAGCCTGCGCAGGCGCGTAGCGTCGAGAGCTTCTCCGGCGGATGGCGGATGCGCCTGAATCTCGCGCAGGCGCTGATGTGCCGCTCGGACCTGCTGCTGCTCGACGAGCCGACGAACCACCTCGATCTCGACGCCGTGCTGTGGCTCGAGGACTGGCTGCGCCGCTACCCCGGAACGCTGCTGCTGGTGACCCACGATCGTGATTTCCTCGATGCCGTCGCCGATACGATCGTCCACGTCGACGGCGGCAAGCTCACCGCCTACACCGGCAACTATGCGCAGTTCGAGCGCGAGCGGGCGCAGCAGCTCGCGCAGCAGCAGGCGGCGCATGCGAAGCAGCAGCGGCAGGTCGCCCACCTGAAGGCCTACATCGACCGCTTCCGCGCCAAGGCCACGAAGGCGCGGCAGGCGCAAAGCCGGATCAAGGCACTGGAGCGGATGGAGCTGATCGCCGCGGCCCACGTCGACAGCCCGTTCTCGTTCTCGTTCCCGGCGGTCGACGCGAGCGCCCGTCAGCTCGTGCGCCTCGAGCACGCGAGCCTCGGTTATGCAGGCGTCGCGCCGGTGCTCGAGGGCGTCGAGTGGGCGGTGCTGGCGGGTTCGCGCATCGGCCTGCTCGGGGCCAACGGCGCCGGGAAATCGACGCTGCTGAAGTCGCTCGCAGGCACGCTGCCGCTGCTCTCCGGCGAGCGCCACGCGGCGCAGAACCTGCGGCTCGGCTACTTCGCGCAGCACCAGGTCGAGCAGTTGCGGGGCGACCAGACGCCGCTCTGGCACCTGCGCAGGCTCGAGCCCGACACGCGCGAGCAGGAGCTTCGCGACTACCTCGGGGGCTTCGACTTTCGCGGCGACATGGCGACCGCCGGCGTCGGACGATTCTCGGGCGGCGAGAAGGCCCGGCTCGCGCTGGCGCTGATCGTCCGCCAGCGCCCCGACCTGCTGCTGCTGGACGAGCCGACCAACCACCTGGACATCGAGATGCGCGAAGCGCTGACCGAGGCGCTGCAGGACTACGGTGGCGCGCTGATCGTCGTCGCGCACGACCGCCACCTGCTGCGCGCGACCGCCGACGAGCTGTGGCTGCTGGCCGACGGCAGGCTCGCGCCGTTCGACGGCGACCTCGACGACTACAAGGCGTGGGTGCTCGGACGCGAGCGCCGCGCCGGACGGCGTGCCGGCGACGCCGTCGAGCCGGCGAAGGCACCCGCCGATCGCCGCAGCCAGAAACGCGAGGAAGCGCTGGCGCGCCAGAAGCGCTCCGACCAGCGCAAGCCGCTCGTCGCGAGGCAGGCAGTGCTCGAGCGCGACATGGAGTCGCTGGGGGCGGAAAGGAAGCTGCTCGACGCGTGGCTGGCCACGCCCGATGCGTACTCCGAGGAAGCGAAACCGCGGCTCGTCGCAGCCCTGGCGCGGCAGGGCGACCTGACGTTCAAGCTCGCGCGGCTGGAATCCGAATGGCTCGCCATCGCCGAGGCGCTGGAAGGCCTTCCATGACCGCTCGCAGGCACCGGAACCGGCGCCGCGCTCACCCGACGTACTGGCCCGGACGGTAGAACAGGTAGGTCGCGAAACCGAGAGTGTCGCGGCCCCAGCGCAGGTAGGCGTCGCGCCAGCGGTGCACGCGGTCGAGCATCTCGGGGGCATCCGGGTCGTCGGGCTGCTCCCTCGCATAGCGCTCGATCGAACGCAGGTATTTCCACTCGTACTCGTCCCACTCGTCTTCCGAGGCCGTCGTCGCGTGCATCGGGATCAGCCCCGCGTCGACGCCGGCTTTCACGTTGCCGGCATGATCGAGATAGTGGGCATCACCGCCCAGGAACGCCAGGTACTTGGGGTGCGGACGCCGCCGCCAGTAACCCTCGCCGATGAGGACGTAGCCGCCCGACTTGGTCCAGGTCCGGAGCTTCCGGCAGATGCCCGCCATCCCGCCTTCGATGCCGCCGGCGCCCAGCATCACCGACAGGTGGAAGGTCTCGGGGTCGGCCTCGAAATCGGCGATGTCGACGTTGTCGAGGTGCAGCCTGCCCAGTGCACCGGTCCATTCGGCGCGCTCGCGCGCGGCGTCGAGCATCGGCGACGAGTTGTCGATCGCGACCGCCATCGACCCGAAGCGCTCGATGATGCGCAGGCACAGCTCGGCGCGCCCGCAGCCAAGGTCGAGCACCCGCGACGACGCGTCGAGCGGCAGCATGTCGAGCAGCCGCTCGATCTTGGCCGCCGAGACCGGGTTGCAGTAATCGTGGTCGCGATGCGCGATCGCGCTGAATTTCTTTGCGTCCATCGTTGCGTCGTTGCGAACCTCGATCGGCGACGCGAGGGCGTCGTCGGTGAATGTCGGCAATGCCATGCCGATGCTATGCCTTTTCCGCTTCCCTCGGGGAGTCGGCACCCCATGGTGCGACACGCAAGAGCAGTGCCATCCCCGGCAACGCCAGCGCCGTGCACAGCAGGAAGAACGCGAACCACCCGGTGTTCTCGACGATCCACCCGGTCGACGCGTTGACGATCGTCCGCGGCACCGCCGCGAGGCTCGTGAACAGCGCGAACTGGGTCGCCGTGTAGCGCGGATCGGTGGCGCGCGCGATGAAGGCGGTGAATGCCGCGGTCCCGAGCCCGACGCCCAGCGCCTCGAAGCCGATCACCCATCCGAGCATCCACAGGTCCGGGCGCAGCGCCGCGGCGAGCCACGCGAAGCCGAGGATCGACACGACCTGCACCACCCCGAAGAGCCACAGCGCGCGGTTGATGCCGATCCTGACCATCCACAATCCGCCGAGCAGGCCGCCGATGACGCTCGGCCACAGACCCGCGTTCTTGGCGACAAGCCCGATGTCGGTCTTGCTGAAGCCTAGGTCGAGATAGAACGGAGTCGCCAGCGCGGTCGCCATGCTGTCGCCGAGCTTGTAGAGAAAGACGAACGCCAGCACCGTCAGCGCCGTGCGGACACCGCTGCGCGTGACGAACTCGTGGAACGGCTCCACCACCGCCTCGCGCAGCGTCAGCGGGCTGCCCTTGACCAGCGCCGGCTCGCGCGCGAACAGGGCGAGGCAGATGCCCGGAAGCATGAACAGCGCGGTGATCGCGTAGACGCCGGACCAGGGCATCCGGTCGGCCAGAATCAGCGACAAGGCACCGGGCACGAGGCTCGAAATCCGGTAGGCGTTGACGTGGATCGACGTGCCGAGCCCCAGCTCGGCGTCGGGAAGGATCTCGCGGCGGAACGCGTCGAGCACGATGTCCTGGCTCGCCGAGAACAGCGCGACCGCCGTCGACAGCGCGACGATCGACCAGATGTCGCGTTGGGGATGCAGCGTCCCGAACAGCGGAATCGCCGCGAGCAGCGCGACCTGGGTCGCCAGCATCCAGCCGCGGCGGCGGCCCAGCAGGGGCAGCGCGTAGCGGTCCATCAGCGGCGACCACAGGAATTTCCAGGTGTAGGGCAGCTGGATCAGTGCGAAGAAGCCGATGGTCTTGAGGTCGACACCCTCGCTGCGCAGCCACGCCGGCAGCAGATTGATCAGCAGGTACAGCGGCATGCCCGACGAGAAGCCGGTGAAGACGCAGATCAGCATCCGCCGGTTGAAGAGCGCTTCGCGCCATGACTCGGCGGCAACCGTACGACCTGCGTGCTTCACGCTCCGGTATTCGCCCTCGGGGCGGCCCTCCACGCTCATGCCTTGCGGAAACGGTAGATGGCGAGCTCGCCGGTCAGGTTGGGGAGCACGGCGACCGGACGCCCTCCGGCCAGGACGACACGGTCGACGATGCGGTGGCCGCGCTCGGCGAGGAAGGCGTCGAAGTCGGCCACCGTGCAGAGGTGGATGTTCGGCGTGTCGTACCACTCGTAGGGCAGCGACGAGGATACGGGCATGCGACCGCGCAGTATCTGCAACCGGTGCGACCAGTGGCCGAAATTCGGGAACGTGATGATCGCCTCGCGTCCGACGCGCAGCATTTCGGCGACGATCGCCTCGATGCGCCGCATCGCCTGCAGCGTCTGCGACAGGATCACGACATCGAACGCCGCGTCCTCGAATCCGGCAAGGCCGCGCTCGAGGTCGCTTTGCACGACGTTGGTCCCGTTGCGCACGCTCGCCAGCACGCCCTCGTCGTCGATCTCGATGCCGTAACCCGTCGCCCGGCGTTTCGCGGCGAGGTAGGCGAGCAGCGCCCCGTCGCCGCAACCCAGGTCCAGCACGCGTGCGCGTTCCGGAACCCAGCCGCCGATCGTCGCGTAGTCCGCGCGCTGCACATGCGGCTGTGCGGACTCCGTCGAAAAACCGGGACGGGGAAAACCGGGACGCACCACGTTTTCTCGGACATCCCCGACAAGGACTGGTGTCTGTGGGAAAACTTGGTGCGTCCCGGTCTTTCCGGCCTCTGGAAAAACGTGGTGCGTCCCGGTTTTCCCTGTCCCGGATTGCGCCGTCTCGGCGATGCGCTCGAACCAGGCGCGGACGACGGCGTGGTACTGCGGATCGTCGAGCAGGAACGCATCGTGGCCGTGCGGCGCGGCGATCTCGGCGTAGGCGAGGTCGCGGCGCTCGTGCACCAGCGCCTTGACGATCTCGCGCGAGCGCGCAGGGGGAAAGCGCCAGTCGGTCGTGAACGAAACGACGAGGAACCTGCAGACGGCGTCCGACAGCGCCTGTGCGAGGTTGCCGCCGGTGCGCGTCGCGGGATCGAAGTAGTCGAGCGCCTTGGTGATCCTCAGGTAGGTGTTCGCGTCGAAATACTCGGCGAACTTCTCGCCCTGATGGCGCAGGTAGGATTCGATCTGGAACTCGGGGGCGAACGAAAAGCGCAGTCCCTCGCGGAGCTGGCGCCCGAACTTCGCCTCCATCTGCTCGTCGGACAGGTAGGTGATGTGCCCGATCATCCGCGCGACGCGCAGCCCGCGCCGCGGCTTCACGCCGTGGGCGTAATAGTTGCCGTCGAAGAATTCTGGATCGGTGAGGATCGCCTGGCGCGCGATCTCGTTGAATGCGATGTTCTCGGCGGAGAGGTTGGGCGCCGCGGCGATGACCAGTGCGTGCCCCACGCGCTGCGGATAGCGGATCGCCCAGTCGAGGGCCTGCATGCCCCCGAGGCTGCCGCCCATCACGGCCGCCCACCGCTCGATGCCGAGCCGGTCGGCGAGTCGCGCCTGCGCGTCGACCCAGTCTTCGACGGTGACCAGCGGGAAATCGGCGCCCCAGGGCGCCCCAGTGGCGGGGTTGACCCGCAGCGGGCCGGTCGACCCGAAACAGCTGCCGAGGTTGTTGACGCCGACGACGAAGAACCGGTCGGTGTCGAGCGGCTTGCCGGGGCCCACCATGTTGTCCCACCACCCGACGTTGTCGGGCTCGCCCGCATACCAGCCCGCGACGTGGTGCGACGCGTTCAGCGCGTGGCAGATCAGCACCGCGTTCGAGCGCGCGGCATCGAGCGTGCCGTAGGTCTCGTAGGCGAGCTCGTAGCCTGCGAGCGAGCGTCCGCAGGCGAGCAGGAGCGGCGCTTCGAAGCGCATGCGCTGCGGGACGACCACGCCGACCGAGCGTCCGCTCGCGGCGCCGGCCGCCCCGCCTCCGCCGGTGGTGTCGGAGAACGATGCCATGGACAGCGACTGGGGCAACAAAAAACCCGACCAGCTTCGAAGGCTAGGTCGGGTTGGCCTGGTAGTGCGGACCGCTCCGCTTTAGCCGTATTTGTCCGCCGGAATCCCGGCGCGCGCCCGCAAGCTGGCTCAAATCGGCGCGTCGGAGGATTCTAGCGCATCGCGTGATCAGGCGTTCAGCCGCTCGAGCAGCGCGACGAGCTTCGCCGGGTCGTCGGCGCGGCGGATCCGCTCGACCACCGCCGTGCCTGCCGCCACGTCGCTCTGCAGGACCCTCTGCTTGACGCGCAGGAGATGCGACGGGTGCATCGAGAAATCGCGCAGGCCGATGCCGAGCAGCAGACGCGTCAACTGCAGCTCGCCTGCCATCTCCCCGCAGACGGCGATCGGGACACGGGCCTTGTTCGCACCGGCGATCGCAAGCGCGATCAGCTTGATGACCGCCGGGTGCAGCGGGTCGTACAGGTGCGACACCGTCTCGTCGGCGCGGTCGACGGCGAGCGTGTACTGGATCAGGTCGTTGGTGCCGATCGACAGGAAATCGAGGCGCTTCAGGAATGCGCCCATCGCCAGCACCGCGGCAGGGATCTCGATCATGCCGCCGACCGCGATCTGCGGATTGAACGGCTCGCCCTGCTCGCGCAGGCTCTCCTTGGCGCGCGCGATCAGCACCAGCGTCTGATCGATCTCCGACACCGACGCGAGCATCGGGATCAGGATGCGCACGTTGCCGTAGTGGCTTGCGCGCAGGATCGCGCGCAGCTGCGTCAGGAACAGGCGCGGCTCCGCGAGGCAGAAGCGCACGGCGCGCAGACCCAGCGCGGGATTGGGTGCGACGCGCGTCAGCCCGGCGAGCCCTTCGTGCTGCTTGTCGGCGCCCAGGTCGAACGTGCGGATGGTGACCGGCTTGCCCTGCATCCCCTGCGCGACCTTGCGGAATGCCTCGAACTGCTCGTCCTCGGACGGAAGCCCGTCGCGATCGAGGAACAGGAACTCGGACCGGAACAGCCCGATGCCTTCGGCGCCGTTGGCGAGCGCCTGCTCGATGTCCTCGGGCAGCTCGATGTTGGCGTGCAGTCCGATGCGTATGCCGTCGATCGTTTCGGCGGGCTTGCTGCGCAGGCGCCGCAACTTCTGGCGCGCGAGCTCGAGCTCGTTCTGCCGCAGCCGGTATTCGGCGAGCACCGCGCGATCCGGGTTGACGATGACGACGTGGCTGCCGCCGTCGACGATCAGCATCTCGCCGTCGCGTATCAACTGCCGCGCGTTGTGCGTGGCGACCACCGCCGGGACGTTGAGGCTGCGCGCGACGATCGCAGTGTGCGAGGTGATGCCGCCGAGATCGGTCAGGAACCCGCCGAAATGGTGGTGCTTGAACTGGATGACGTCGGCCGGCGACAGGTCGTGGGCCACGAGGATGGTCTGCTCCTCCGCGCCCGGCGCCGGCAACACGCCCGGGCGCCCCATCAGGCGTTTCAGCACCCGCTCGCCGACCTGCACGACGTCCGCCTTGCGCTCGCGCAGGTACGCGTCGTCGATCTGCTCGAACTGGTCGACCAGCACGCCCATCTGGACGGTGAGCGCCCACTCCGCATTGCAGCGCTGCTCGGTGATGATCCGCTTGGGCACCTCCGACAGAGTCGGATCGTTGAGGATCATCGAATGGACGTCCAGGAACGCGCTGAACTCGCCCGGCGCGTCGCCCGACGTCATCGAGCCGTGCAGGCTGTCGAGTTCGTGCCGCACCTCGGCGACCGCCGCGCCGAAGCGCTCGATCTCCGCGGGCACCTGCTGCTGGGTCACCGCATAGTGCGCAACCTCGAGGGTCGCGTGCGAGACGAGCTGCGCACGGCCGATGGCGATGCCGCCCGAGACACCGATGCCGTGCAGCGCGAAGCTCACCATGCGCGCCGCTCCGCGCGCCCGGGTGGCCGCGCTACGCGCGCGTGTCGAGATCGCTGTGGATCACTTCGACGATGGCCGTCATCGCGGCCATCTCGTCCGGGCCGCTGGTCTCGACGCGTATCGTCGAGCGGAACGCTGCGGCGAGCAGCATCACGGCGACGATGCTGTGCGCGCTGGCGCGGCGCGTGCCGTTCGACAGCAGCACGGTGGAACGGAATTTCGACGCGACGTGGACGATGCGCGCGGAGGCCCGCGCGTGGAGTCCCTGTCGGCTGGTGATGACGATTTCGCGAGCTTGCATGGCGACGATCCGATCGCAGGAATTGGACGGAGCGATCCCCACCGTCGACGGCGGGAGCCTCGGTATGGAGCGGGATCGTTGCGCATTGGTTCCGCGGTTTGTGCGCTGCACACGCAACAAGATGTGTCCCTGCGCAGGGCCGGTACCCGTCCATCGCGCCTATTGCCCCTCCCCGAAACAATCGTGGATCAGCGCGCACAGCGCGTCGATCGCTTCGCCTTCGTCGGGCCCGTCCACCTCCAGGACCACCTTGGAGCCCTTGCCGGCCGCCAGCATCATGACGCCCATGATGCTCTTGGCGTTGACCTTGCGCCCATTGCGTCCGATCTGCACCTCGCTCTGGAACCTTGCCGCGAGCTGGGTCAACTTCGCCGACGCCCGGGCGTGCAGCCCGAGCCGGTTGACGATCTCAACCTCGCGATGTTGCATGGCGGGCCGTCGCGGGAACATGCAGCACGCCTTCGCACCCGCCCGAGATGGCCTTGGTGAGCAGCGTTTCCATGCTCCTCGTCCGGTAAGTGAACGCTCGCACGAGCATCGGCAGGTTGACTCCGGAGACGACCTCGACCCGGCCCGGATGCGCCAGCTTGATCGCGAGATTGCAGGGAGTGGCGCCGTAGATGTCGCAGAACACCACGACCCCTTCGCCGGTGTCCGCGGCGGCGATCGCCTCGCGTGCCCTGGGCAGCAGCAGCGTCGGGTCGTCGGTGGCCGTGATCGACAGCACCCGCAGCTGCGCCGGCCGCGACCCCAGCACGTGGGTCAGCGCCCCCACCAGGCTTTCACCCAGCGTGCCGTGCGCGACGATGAGTACTCCGATCATGGGGGTGGCGAGATGGGTCGCCGCGAAAATGTTAGCACGCGCCGATCAGCGCCGTCGCGAACAGCCCGCCGACATCGAACCCGGTCTGCTCGGAGATCTCGACGAAGCAGGTCGGGCTGGTCACGTTGATCTCGGTCAGGAACGACCCGATGACGTCGATGCCGGCGACCAGCATGCCTTCCGCCCACAACGGGCCGGCCAGCGCCTCGCCGATCTGCCGGTCGCGCGCGGACAGCGGCTGCGCCACGCCGCGGCCTCCCGCCGCGAGGTTGCCGCGGGTCTCGCCCGGCTTGGGAATGCGCGCGAGCGAATACGGGACGACCTGGCCCCCGATCAGCAGGATGCGCTTGTCGCCGTCGCTGATCTCCGGGATGAAGCGCTGCGCCATCACCGTGCGCGCACCCTCGTGCGAGACCGTCTCGACGATCACGTTGCGGTTGGGGTCGTCGTGCCGCACGCGGAACACCGACGTCCCCCCCATGCCATCCAGCGGCTTGACGATGACATCTCGATGCTCGTCGATGAAGGCGTCGATGACGCCGGCGTCGCGGGTCACCAGCGTCGGCGCGATGAAATCGCGAAAGCGCGCGATGGCCAGCTTTTCGTTGCAGTCGCGGATGGCGCGCGGGCGGTTGAAGACCCGCGCCCCTTCGCTTTCCGCAGCCTCGAGCAGGTACGTCGAGTAGACGTATTCCATGTCGAACGGCGGGTCCTTGCGCATCAGCACCGCGGCGTAGTCCTTGAGCGCGCGGGTCTCCGGCTCGCCTGCGGCATACCAGTCGTCGTTGCCGGGGCGCAGTTCCAGCAGCCGGGCGCGTCCGCGCGTCGCGCCGTCCTGCCAGTGGATGTCGCCCTGCTCGAGCGCATGGACACGATGTCCGCGCGCCGCGAGCGCACGCATCATCGCCACCGTGCTGTCCTTGTACGCCTTGACGAGCGGCAGCGGGTCGAGGATGAAGGCGAAATCCATGCGGGAGATTGCGGGATGCGGGTCGGAGGGTGATCCTACCTCATTCGCGCGGGCGCCCGCGGCGGATCGGGCCAGCCCGGGGCGCCTCAGGCCTGCGCGTCGCGGCCGGTGTCCCGCCAGGGCATCAGGTGGATGGCGTCCGCGAGCAACGACGCGCCGGCGCGCACCCCGACCGCCAGGCCGTTGCGGCGCGCGACGTGCGTGGGGACGCGAAGCGTGATCTGCGCACCGGCCGGACCGTCGGCGGCGAGGCCGACCGTCGTGTCGTCGCCGAGCGCCAGGCATTCGACGACCGTGCCCGCGATCGGATTCTCGTGCTCGCCGCGCGAGGGCCGGTCACGGCGATGCAGGACCACGCCGCCGACGGGGATGGTCCACGCGACGCGCGTGCCGACCGCAAACGGGGCCGCATGCGCGGCCTCCAGCACGATCCCCTGCCATTCGACCAGCGTGCGTCCCGCCGGCGCGTCCTGTGCGCGGACGACGCCCTCGAACACGTTGCGAAGGTCGACCAGCCGCGCCACCAGCGCATCCGCGGGCCGCGTGCGGATTTCGTGCGGGGCACCGATCTGCAGCGTGCGCCCGCGGTGCAGGATGCACATGCGATCGGCCAGCATCGCCGCCTCGTCGAGGTCGTGGGTCACGAGGACGATCGGCATGGCGAGCTGCCGGCGCAACTCGGCGAGCTCGCGGTAGAGCTTGTGCCGCGTCACGCGGTCGACGGCGGCGAAAGGCTCGTCCAGCAGCAGCACCTTGGGATCGCGCGCCAGCGCGCGCGCCATCGCGACGCGCTGCTGCTGGCCGCCGGACAGCTCGGCCGGGCGCCGGTGCTCGAGGCCCGCGAGGTGGACGCTCGCGAGCAGGGCGCGAGCGCGGGGTCCGCGCTCCGAACGCGGACGATGACCCAGTGCGGCGACCACGTTGCCCAGCGCGCTCATGTGAGGGAACAGCGCGTACTGCTGGAATACCAGCCCGACCGAGCGGCGCTGCGGCGAGACGCCGATCCGCGCCTGCGTATCCAGCCAGACCTCGCCGGCGCACTCGATCCTGCCGTCGCGCGGGCGGTCGAGCCCGGCGATGCAGCGCAGGATCGTCGACTTGCCGCTGCCGGAAGGGCCTGTCAGCGCGAGCACCTCGCCGGGGGCGCAATCGAAGGTCGCGGCCAGCGGAATCGGCGCGCGCTGCGCGAGCTGGATGAAAAGGCGGCCCTCAGCCGCCACCTGCAGGCTCCGTCCGGCGGCTGGTCGAATACGCGACCGCGATCGCGGCGAGGGACAGCGCCAGCAGCACGGCCGCCATCAGCCCCGCGCTGCGCGTGTCGAAGGCCTGCACCCGATCGTAGATCGCGATCGCGATGGTTCGCGTCTCGCCGGGAATGTTCCCGCCGACCATCAGCACGACGCCGAATTCGCCCAGCGTATGAGCGAAGGTCAGCACCATCGCCGACAGCACCCCGGGCCACGCGAGCGGCAGCTCGATCTCGGCGAAGATGCGCCAGGGGCTCATGCCGCAGCAAGCGGCCGCCGGCCGGACGTCGGCGGGGATCGATTCGAACGCGCGCTGCATCGGCTGGATCGCGAACGGCAGGTTGAAGATCAGCGATGCGGTAAGGAGCCCGGCGAAGCTGAATGCCAGCGGATGGCCGACGACCGCAATGAACGCGCGCCCGAGCGCCGAATTCGCTCCGAACGCCGAAAGCAGGTAGTAGCCCAGCACCGTCGGTGGCAGGACCAGCGGCATGGCCAGCGCCGCTTCGACGAGTCGGCGCCCGGCGAAGCGCTTCCAGGCGAGCATGCGCGCGATCGCCAGCGCGGCAGGCAGCAGCAGCGCCACGGTCCAGCCGGCGAGCTTCAGCGACAGCGCGAGCGCCTGCCATTCCATCATCGGCGGCACCCGGCGTCGCCTGCCCGGCGGCCTGCGGCACTGCGCAAGCCGCGGCTCATCGCGGGCCCGCGCCCGCGCCCGGCGCCTCGAAGCCATGGCGGTCGAAGATCGCGCGGGCCTCCGGACCCTGCAGGTACCGGTAGAACGCGCGCGCCGTCGTGCCGGCGTTGTTCAGCAGGACCATCCGCTGCATCAGCGGATCGTACATCGACGTTGGCAACAGTACGTAATCGCCGTGCCCGGCAAGCACCTTTGATCGCAGCAGCGAATAGGCGACGATGCCGCCCTGCGCGGCTCCGCTGACCGCGAACTGCGCGGTCTGGCTGATGTTCTCGCCCAGCACCAGCTTCGGCTCGATCGCCTGCCACAGCCCCGCGCGAATGAGCGCCTGCCGCGCCGCGCGACCGTAGGGCGCGTGCTCCGGGTTGGCGATCGCGAACTTGTGCAGGGTCCCGTCGGCAAGCGCGCGGGCGACGCCGCGCAGCTGCGGATCGACTGCGACCGGCGACCCCCGCGGGACGATCAGCGCAAGCCGGCCCACCGCATAGACGACGCCCGCATCGGCGCTGTGCCCCTCGCGCGCGAGGGCGTCGACGTACGACTGGTCGGCCGAGAGGAACAGCTCGAAAGGGGCGCCATCCTCGATCTGGCGACGGAAATTCCCCGACGAGCCGAACACCAGCCTGAGCTTCCGGCCGGTCTCGTGCGTGAATTGCGCGGCGATGTCCGGCAACGCGAACTGGAGGTCCGCGGCCGCCGCGACGACAGGGGCCTCCGCCGCCGGCGCAGCCCCCGCACAGGTCAGCGCCGCGACGGCGAGCAGCCCCGCGATGAACGCGCGGCGCAGCGGCTTTCGCATCGTTGCGGCCATTCGTCGTATCTCATCATATATAACGAACTGCGCACTATAGCGCAATAAATGGGGTCGGAGCCGCAATCCGCCGTTACCCCTGCCGCGGCCGCGACCTGGCCGCAAGGCGCATTACGGCTCCGACCCCATTCATTACAATGCGCCTGTCCCGACTCCGGCGCATCGCGATGGATCCCGCCACCGACACGTCGTACTTCCCGCGCTGGATGCTTCGCCGCGAAGGCATCGTCGGTCCCGGCGAGCGGCTCCCGGCCGCGCAGACCGTCGTTCTCGGGCTGCAGCACGTCGTCGCGATGTTCGGCGCCACGGTGCTCGCGCCGCTGCTGATGGGCTTCGATCCCAACGTCGCGATCCTGTTCTCGGGCATCGGCACGCTGATCTTCTTCATCATCGTCGGCGGGCGGGTGCCGAGCTACCTGGGCTCGAGCTTCGCGTTCATCGCCGTCGTCATCGCGGCGACCGGCTATGCGGGGAGCGGGCCGAACGCGAACCTCGGCGTCGCGCTGGGCGGCATCATCGCTGCGGGCCTGCTGTACGCGGCGATCGGCTTCGTCGTCATGGCGATCGGCCATCGCTGGATCGACCGCCTGATGCCGCCGGTGGTCACCGGAAGCATCGTCGCGGTCATCGGGCTCAACCTGGCCCCGGTCGCGGTCAAGGGTGTCTCCGCAAATCCGTTCGACACCTGGATCGGGATCGCGACGGTCGCAGCGGTCGGCGTGGTCGCCGTACGCGCTCCCGGCCTTGCGCGCAGGCTGCCGATATTGCTGGGCGGCGTCGCGGGTTACCTGCTCTATGCAGTCTGCGCGAACGGCCTCGGCCTCGGCAAGCCGATCGATTTCTCGGCCGTGGCTGACAGCGCGTGGATCGGCTGGCCGAAGTTCGTCGCGCCGGTCTGGAGCGCGCACGCGATGGCGCTGATCGCGCCCGTCGCCATCGTCCTGGTCGCCGAGAACCTCGGGCACGTCAAGGCGGTCGCGGCGATGACCGGGCAGAATCTCGATGCCTGGCTCGGGCGTGCATTCATCGGCGACGGGCTCGCGACCATCGTCGCCGGCGCCGGCGGCGGCACCGGGGTCACGACCTATGCCGAGAATATCGGCGTCATGGCCGTCACCAGGGTGTATTCGACGCTGTTGTTCGTCGTCGCCGCACTGGCCGCGATCGTGCTCGGGTTCTCGCCGAAGTTCGGCGCGCTGATCATGACCATTCCCGGCCCCGTGCTGGGAGGCCTGTCGATCGTCGTGTTCGGGCTGATCACCGCGACCGGCGGGCGGATCTGGGTGCAGAACCGCGTCGATTTCTCGCGCTCGCGCAATCTGGTCACCGCGGCGGTCACGCTGACTGTCGGTGCCGGCGACCTCGCGCTGAAGCTCGGCGGCTTCACACTGGGCGGCATCGGCACCGCGACCTTCGGCGCCATCCTTCTCTACCAGTTGTTCCGCGACGACGCAAAGCCCGCGGAATCGGGGTCAGAGCCGTAATATTCCAGGGCCGTCAGCGCAGCAGGGTCGCCAACGCCGCGAGATCGGTGGCGCCGGCTTTCGCCGCCTTGGCCTCGACGCTGCGATAGCGCCGCACGACCTCCGCGCCGAGCGCGGTGAGGCGCGCGCCACCGCCGCGCGCGCCCCCTGCCTCGGCCGCGACCACCGGCTGCACGAAACACCGATTCATCGTGTCGACGAGCAGCCATGCCCGGCGATACGACATGCCGAGCGCCTTCGCCGCTGCGCTGATCGAGCCCGCCGCACCGATCGCGTCGAGCAGATCGACCTTGCCGGGACCGAGCGCGATGTCGTCGCCGCGGATGATCCGCAGCCGGAACTGGACCTGGTGCCTGGCCTGCCGCATGACGCGTCGAAGGATACCCCAGCGGGAAACGGGGACGGACCACGTTTTCCTGGAAAACGTGGTCCGTCCCCGTTTCCCGCCCGTTTCCCCGTCCCGGTTTTCCGGTCCTTCCGCTAACCCGGCGGCGGCACGTCCGGCGCGAGCTTGCGTTCCACCAGCTTCATCAGCGGGGAAATGACGTCGATCGGCAGCGGGAAGATGATCGTCGAGTTCTTGTCGGCGGCGATCACGGTCAGCGTCTCGAGATAGCGCAGCTGCAGCGCCTGCGGCTGCTGCGCCAGGATCTTCGCGGCTTCGTAGAGCTTCTGCGCCGCCTGCATCTCGCCTTCGGCGTGGATCACCTTGGCGCGCCGCTCGCGCTCGGCCTCGGCCTGGCGCGCAATCGCGCGGACCATCGTCTCGTTGATGTCGACGTGCTTGATTTCGACATTCGACACCTTGATCCCCCACGACAGCGTCTGCGCATCGAGCGTCTGCTGGATGTCGATGTTGAGCTTCTCGCGCTGCGACAGCATCTCGTCGAGATCGTGCTTGCCCAGCACCGAGCGCAATGTCGTCTGCGCGAGCTGGGAGGTCGCCATCAGGAAGTTCTCGACCTCGATGACCGCCTTCTGCGGATCGACGACGCGAAAATAGACGACCGCGTTGACCTTCACCGACACGTTGTCGCGCGAGATGACGTCCTGGCTCGGGACGTCGAGCACGACGGTGCGCAGCTCGATGCGCACCATCTGCTGGATCCCGGGGATGAGGACGACGAGGCCCGGGCCCTTGACCTTCCAGAAGCGGCCGAGCTGGAACACGACGCCGCGCTGGTATTCGCGCAGGACGCGCAACGACGAGGCCACGACCGCGACGACGATGACGAGCACCACGAGCGGACTGATCAATCCCATTTCATGCTCCTTCGACGGGTGCGACGCGCGGCAGCATGCCATCCATCGCGACGACGCGGATCTTCTGGCCACGGGCGAGATGCCCGCCGGCACGGACCTGCCAGGTCTCGCCGCGGATGCTCGCCCAGCCGGTCGCGGCTTCTCCGGTGTCGTCGACCATCTCGCCCTCGGCGCCAACGAGCATCGTGACGCCGCTCGCGATCGGCGCACGGCGCGCCCGCACCGCCAGGCGCACGACGGTGATGACGAATGCTGCGCTCAGCAGCGCGAGCACGACGATCAGCGACAGCGGCACCCCGAATCCGGGGACGTCGGTGTCGATCAGCATCGTCGCGCCGACGATGAATGCGATGATGCCGCCCGTGCCCAGCGATCCGTACGCGGGCACGAACACCTCCGCGACCATGAACGCGATGCCCAGCGCAATCAGCGCGAGCCCCGCGTAGCTGATCGGCAGGAGGTGCAGCGCGTACAGGGCGACCAGCAGCGACACCGCGCCGGTGACACCGGGAAACACGTAGCCCGGATGGCCGAACTCGAAGATCAGCCCGTAGATGCCCACGAGCATCAGGATCATCGCGACGCTCGGATCGGTGATCGTGGCGAGCAGCGCGGATCGCCAATCGGGCGAGACAACCACGATCGGTGCGCCCGCGAGCTGCACCGTGCGCTCACCCCCGGCAGTCGCGATCTTGCGCCCGTCGATCCGGCGCAGCAGATCCGCCTGGTCGTTCGCCACCAGGTCGACGACCCGCTGCGACAGCGCTTCGTCCGCCGACAGGCTCGCCGCGTCGAAGACGGCCTTCGCACCCCAGTCGGCGTTGCGTCCGCGAAGCTGCGCGAGACTGCGGATGTACGCGGCGGCATCCTGCATCGCCTTGCGCTCGTGGACGTCGGTCCCGGCCGGCGGAGAGTTGCCGTCGCTGCCCGTGCTTCCCGACCCCGGTGTCGAGGCGGTTCCCGCCGGCGGTGCGGGCGGCGCCGACCCTCCGATACCGATCGACACCGGCGACGCCGCACCGAGGTTGGTCCCGGGCGCCATCGCGGCGACGTGACAGGCATAGAGGATGAACGTGCCGGCGCTCGCGGCCCGCGCACCCGACGGCGCGACGAAGCCCGCAACCGGAACGGGTGATGCGAGGATCGCCTGCACGATCTCGCGCATCGACGTGTCGAGGCCGCCCGGCGTGTCGAGCCGCAGGACCACCAGCTGCGCGCGATCCCTCGCTGCCCGCGCGAGACCCCGCTGCACGTACTCGGCGGCTGCCGGGCCGATGATCCCGTCGACCTGCAGCGCCACGACCGGCGCAGGCGCTGCAAACGCGCGCAGCGCCGGCACGAGCATCATCATCACGAGCGGGATCAGGCGCACATCGGCCTCCGCGGCGATCGGCTGCGGCAGATCGGCGCCGCAGTGTTTCGCGGCGGCGCCTGTGCCACGAGCCCGATCCATTATCCCCGCGCGGCGCGCCCGCGGGAAATGGGGTCGGAAAATGGGGTCAGAGCCGTAATATTTCGCCGCTGGCATTCGCGAGGCGCGCCGCCGACGTCGGCGAAATATTACGGCTCTGACCCCATTTTCCGACCCCATTTCCCGCGGGCGCGCCGCGCGGGGATAAT
>DAHUXO010000211.1 GCA_027307095.1 Betaproteobacteria bacterium
GGGACGTCGCGCGTGCCGGCTGCACCCCAGGGCCCGCCGCCCAGCAGGATCAGGCCGTCGGTGATCGCGTCGGAAGGCGGAAGCGCGCCCTTGGAGGTGAATGGCCGGTGGTAGCGGAAGCGGATGCCGCGGCCCTCGAGATGATCCTCGATCAGGCCGAGGTACTCGGCGGAGGTGTGCTGGACGACGTGGATGAGTTTCATCGGGACGGTGGTGCGATGCCGGCCGCGACGGCGGCCTCGATCGCTTGCGCGAAATCGGCAGGGGCGGCGCTCAACAGACCGACGTCGGCCTCGCTGAAGAAGCGCTCGACCGCCGGACGCAGGTCGGAGGTCGCGACCCCGCGCAGCGCCGATTCGAGGTCGTAGACGACGCGCGGCGGCGTCACGAAGAAGTCGCCGGTGAACAGCACTTCGCGCAGGCGCGACAGCCGCGGGCCCTCGAGGCGCACCCAGGCGGCGATCGTGCCCCCCGCACCGGTGCAGCTTGCCGTGCGGACATCGGAGGACGCGCCCGGATCGTCGATCGAGGCGACGAACGCGTCGGTGCCGATCTCCTCGTCGAAACACGCTGCGGCGAGCGCCTCCTCGCGCGCACTGATGTCGCCCTCGACCGGCTCGATGCCGAGCTGCGCGGCGAAGCCCTCGAGCAGCGCCGACTTGACCGTCCCGACGTCCGGGGCGCTGCCGAGGAGCTCCTTCAGCGTCACCACCCGCTGCGCGGCGGAATCGAGAGCGCGCTTGGCGAGCTTGGCGTCGGGCACGTTCAGCGCAGCGAGCATCCGCGCAGGGTCCAGGTCGACGAGCACCGTGCCCTGGTAGAACAGCGTGTCGCCGTCGAAGAATCCGCCGGTGCCGGAGACCTTGCGCCCGTCGACCTCGATGTCGTTGCGCGGCCGGTAGCGCGCGTCGACGCCGAGCCTGCGCAACCCGGCGGCGGCGGCCTCGCAGATCTCGCGCGCGAGGTCCGCGAGCGAGGCGATCGACAGCGTTCCGCGGTGGAAGACCAGCGACCAGCCGAGCTGGCCTTCGTCGAAATAGATGGCGCCCCCGCCGGTGACGCGCCGCGCGATGCCGATGCCGCTCGCATTGCAGTGGCCGACCCTGACCTCGTGCGACAGCGCCTGGTGGCGGCCGATGAGTGCGGTTGGAGGAAAGCGCAGGAAGCGGATCGAGTCGGGGATCTCGCCCGCCTTGTGGGCGTCGATCATCGCCTGGTCGAACGCGATCTGCGCCCGGCCGGGGCGCAGGCCGGTATCGATGACGCGGAACAGGCGCGGCGCGGTCACCGGCATCGCGATCGCGCTCGCGCCCGGCATCGAAGGCACGACCTCAGTCCGCGGCGTCGCGGGTCGCAGGCACCGCCTTCTTCGGCACGATGCGCAGCTGCCGGCGGATCTTGCGGATGTCGCCGCGGTTGGGAGCGAACGGATAGCTCGCGATGTCCGACGGCGGCGAATCGCCGTAGGGACGGTCGCAGGCAGACACGTCCTCGGCAACCTTGCCCGGGCAACCGGAGGTGCGGAACGCGACCCCCTGATCGATGACGTCGTCGAGCTCGCCGGTCGGGATGCCGAAATCGATCACGCGGCCTTCGCCGTCGAAGCGCATCCGGTCGACGCGCACGCCCCGGTAATCGATCAGGTAGCGCCCGAGCTGCACGCGGCGCCACTGGTCCCGTGGCGTCGCGGGCAGGTGATCCATCAGCGAGCCCTTTTCGGGGAAGAAGCAGAACATGTGGCTGTGTCCGCCCATGTCGACCAGCCGCTGGACCAGGGAGAGCGTGTCGTGCTCGGTCTCGCCCATGCCCACGATGATGTGCGCGCCGAATTTCTGCGGGCCGAAGATGTCGCGCGCATCTTCCAGGATCTCCCAGTAGTGGCCCCAGCTGTGCGGGGACTGCACGCCCTTGCCCCGCGTGCGGTCGAAGATCTCGGGTGTCGCGGCGTCGAGCGCGACGGTGAAGATGTCGGCGCCGAGTTCCTTCAGGCGCTGCACGTCCTCGCGCCGCATCGTCGTCGGGTTCGAAAGGATCGACACCGGCACCGTCGATGGGTCGATGCGGTCGGTCCAGGCCTTCAGCACCGTCACCGTGTCGTCGTCGGAGCGAGGGTGCGTGATCATCGAGATGCACATCCGGTGGAACGGCGTCGCTGCGCCGTCGCGGGCGACGATGTCGATGGTCTGCGCGAGCGGAACCGCGGGCCAGTCGACGCGGATGAAGTTGCGGTCGGCGTAGTCGCGCTCCGCCTCGCGATGGCGGGCGAGCCCGCAGTACGCGCAATTGGCCCGGCAACCCTCGGGGTAGGTGAGCAGCAGGTTGAGGCAGCGCGTGCAGGAACAGCGGTACATCCTGCCTTTCATGATCCCCAGGGTGATCGCCGCTGCCGTCGACATCTGTACGTACTCGGGCGAGCGCATGTACGGCGTCAGGACGTTGTTGTTGGGCAGGTACACGCCCTGGGGCGCGACGTGGTTGGCGATGACGCGCGCGCCGTTGCGCGCCTCCTTGGGCGGGCGCACGGGCACGCGCGGCTGCATCAGCGCATACGGGTTGTGGTCGAGCGCGTCCGCGCTGGCGGCCGGCGTGGCCGTCCCAGCGCCTTCGGGTCGGTAGCAGCTCATGATCGATCTCCTCGCTTCGAACTGTGATCAGGGCGCCCAGTATTCCGGGTACGCGACCCACCCGCGGCGCAGCGCCGCGCTCCGCGGCAGCGCGTCCGTCTGCATTGCATGCGCAAGCTCCTCGCGACGGCGCACGGCGCGCGACAGCGCGACTGCGAACAGCGCATCGAGCTCGTCCTCGTAATCAGCCCGCGCCTGCGCAGGGTCCTCGAGAGCCGCCGCGGCGGCGTCGCCCGCCAGCGTGCCCGAATGCACGGCTGCCGCAATGCCGGCACCGGTGACCGGGTTGGCGAGCCCCGCGGCGTCGCCGGCGAGCAGGACCGGTGTCGTCCCGAGCGCGCCGGTGGATTTCACCATGCCGCCCACCGGAATCGCGCCGCCGGTTCGCGCGAGGATCTCGCGGCCGACGCGTCCCGCGGCGACGAGGCCCCGATGCAGGTCGCCGACGATGTCCTTCAGCCTGTCCTTGTGCGCGGGATCGACGCCGGCGCCGACGTTGGCGACATCACCCTTGGGAAACAGCCAGGCGTAGCCGCCGGGGGTCGCGGCCGAAAGAAAGATGTCGGTCGCATCGTGGGGTTCGAGCAGCCGCACGGTGACCTGCCGCGTCTCGACCAGGTGGCGGTTGATGCTGCCGATCGCGCGTCCCACGACCGAACGCGGGCCGTCGGCGCCGATCAGCACGTGGGCGCGCACGCAGGTTCCGTCCGACAGCGCGACGCTCCCGTCGCGGCCGACGGCGCGCACGGTCGTCGCGAAGCGGCAGGTCGCGCCGGCGTCGACCGCCTCCTCGGCCAGCGCCGCATCGAAGGCTGCGCGATCGAGCATCTGGCCCGGAAACGGATCGGTCAGATCCGGTACTTCGGTTTCGACGTAAGTCTCCATCGCGCGGATCGATTGCCGCACCGAGCGCGCGAGCCCGCCGACATTGGACCCGATCAGCGCGGGGACGAATTCGGCGCACTGCACCGGAAGCCCGGGCTCGCGCTTGCGGTCGACGGCCAGCACGCGCAGGCCGCGCTTCGCGGCTGCTGCCGCCGCGCGCGCGCCGGCAGGGCCGAGGCCCGCGCACAGCACATCGACTTCGACGTCGACGTCGGTCACCGGAGGATCTCCACGTCCGTGGCGCTCGCCGCCGACGTCATGACAGCGCGAGTGACGCGCGTGGATGGATCTTGATCGTGCGCCCGGTCTTCATCGAGCAGCAGGCGTGCTCCTGGATGGCCGGGCGGCCGATCGCCTCGGCCACCGCCAGCGTGCCGTCGGCGGGAAACGCGATGCCGTCGAGGCCGGCCGCGACCGCGTAGGCGTCGGTGACGCGCCGGTGCATGCCCGGCGGGCGAGCGCAACCGAGCAGCACCGACCGGTCGGGGATGCGCCGCCGCGCCTCGAGGAAGATGCGCCCGACGTCCGAGGTCTTCGGCGTCTCGAAGGTCCCCGGCTTCGCGTAGAACGGCATGATCACGACCAGCACCAGTGAGTGCACCGGATGACGCGCGACGATGTCGAGCGCGTTCGCTTCGCCGAGGATCCTGCCGTAGTGCAGACCGATGACGATGTGCGGCACCACCTCCATCTTCGTGCCGCACAGTGCGGCCAGCGTCGCCTCGAAATCGGCGACGGGGCGGTCGAGGTGATAGACGTCGCGGATCGTGTCCTGCGAGCCGATGACGTCCATCATCGCCGTGTCCACGCCCGCGGCTTCCATGCCTTTGGCTCGATCGGCGGACAGCAGCGCCGAGTGGATCGCGACCTTGAGCCGCGGGTGGTCGCGCTTGAGCTTGTCGATGACCGGGAAGTAGCGCTCGTAGGCGATCTCGTTGCGCTTGTTCGAGCCCCCCGACAGCAGGAAGCCCTGCAGGTCCTGGCTGTCGATCATTTCGCGGACCTTGCGATCGAGCATCGCGGGATTGGTCGCGGGGATCATCGGCTCGAGGATCTTCGCCTGGCAGTGGTCGCAGTTCAGCGCGCAGCCTCCCGCCGTCACCGAGAACGCCGGGAATGCATTCTTGCCGCAGCCTTCGAGGTCGCAGCTCGAGTAGGCCTTGAACGTCGGCGTCGAGAAGCGGATCTCGCGACCTCGCACCGATTCGCCCGCGCGCTCGAAGTCGACGATCAGGCCGGCGTCGAGTTCGGCGTCCTCGAGTTCCTCCACGGCGGCGATCGAATCGAACCAGCTCATTACGGGATCTCCTCGTATGGCGCCGCGATCCTTGCCAGTGCCTCGTCGCGAAGCGCGATCGCCGCGTCGCGCACGACGCCGGGGACCGGCACGTCGGCGAG
>DAHUXO010000226.1 GCA_027307095.1 Betaproteobacteria bacterium
TCCATCGACTTCGGGCCTGCCGACCCCGGTGGCGGCGCCCGATGCGCTAAAGTTGCCACGGTTTCGAACGCGTGGGCAATGATGGAACTCGAGGCTTTTCTTGCGTTGCATGGCATCCAGGCGGATCGCGTCGAGCATCCCGCCGTGATGACGGTCGAGGAATCCGAGCGGCTGGTGCCGCCCCTGCCCGGGGCCAAGACCAAGAACCTGTTCCTGCGCGACAAGAAGGGCACCCGGCATTTCCTGGTCACGGTCGCGCACGACCACCCGGTCGACCTCGAGGCGCTGGGTGCAGAGCTTTGCGCCGGACGGCTCGGCTTCGCATCGTCGGAGCGCCTGCTGAAGCATCTGGGCGTCACGCCCGGATCGGTGAGCCTGCTCGCGTTGGTCAACGACACGGCGCATGCAGTCGAGTTCGTCATCGACCGCCGGCTCTGGGCCGCCGACGCGGTGCACGCGCATCCGCTGGTCAATTGCGCGACGCTGGTGATTCCGCATGCACAACTCGAGCGTTTCCTCGAGGCGACAGGGCATGATGCGAGAATCCTAGACGTCCCCGGCCGTCGCGCATGCGTGTCTGCCGCCGGATGACGAGCGATCCTCCCTTGGAGCGAGCCATGACGATGCCCGGGCACGAAGCCGCTGCGGACTTCCGCGAGCACCTGATCCGCTACGGCGGCGACACCTATCCGGAGATCGTCGAGAAGGCCAGGGGATGCTACGTATGGGACGCGGCCGGCAGGAAGATCCTGGATTTCACGTCCGGGCAGATGTGCGCGACCGTCGGCCACAACCATCCGAACATTGTCGCCGCGATCAAGCGGAGCTGCGACACGGCGCTGCACCTTTTCTCGGGGATGATACCTCGCAGCGTCGTGCAGCTGGCCGAGGCCATCGCACGGATCGTCCCCGAGCCCCTGCGCAAATCGATGTTCGTGAGCACCGGTAGCGAGAGCAACGAGGCGGCGATCAAGATGGCGAAGCTGTGCACCGGTGGCTTCGAAGTGGTCGGCCTGGGGGGCTCGTGGCATGGCGTCACCGGCGGCGCGGGCTCCATCTCGTTCGCGAGCGATCGCAAGGGCTACGGGCCGGCGATGCCGGGAACCTTCGTCCTTCCCGAGCCCAATGCCTACCGGTGCCCGGTCAGGCACTGCCGCGATCATTGCGACCGGACCTGCATGAAGGTCGGTTTCGAGCTCTACGACATGCAGTCGACCGGCGCGCGCGCGGCCGTCATTGCCGAACCCGTGATCAGCGCCGGCGGCGTGATCGTGCCTCCCGCCGGCTATTTCGACGCCTTGCGCGAGGAAACGCGAAAACGCGGCATGCTGCTGATCTTCGACGAGGCGCAGACGGCATTCGGCCGCCTGGGCCACTGGTTCGCCGCATCGCAGCTCGACCTGACCCCCGACATCCTGACGGTGTCGAAGACGCTGGGCGGCGGCATTCCGCTCGCCGGAGTCGTCACCAGCGATGCGATCGAGGAGACCTGCCATCGCCGGGGCTTCGCGTTCTACACCTCCCATGTCTCGGACCCGCTGCCGGCGACCGTGGGCCTCGCGGTGCTCGAGACGATCGAGGGCGAGCGGCTGCTTGCACGCAGCCGGGAAATGGGCGACTACCTCGCCGCCGGGCTCGCCGAGCTGCAAAGCCGGCACGAGGAGATCGGTGACCTGCGCGGCCTGGGGTTGCTGTGCGGGGTGGAGCTCGTCAAGGATCGGGAGGGGCGCGAGCCCCATCACGAGCTGGGCGCGATGACGACCCGGCGCTGCCTGGAGCTCGGTCTCAGCATGAACATTCGCCGGCGTCCCGAGCGCGGATCGGTCTGGCGCATCGCCCCGCCGCTGACGGTCGAGCGCGAGGACATCGATCTCGCCATGGCCATCTTCGACCAGGCCTTGACGGAGATGAAAGGCGCGATGGCACGGCAGCCGCGGACGACGTCGCCCGCGGAAGTTTCCCCGCCGGACGGCGGAGGTGCCGCCCGCTGAGGCGATCCCCCCTGCGCGGCCGGGATGTCACCAAACGTCGCGCATTCGGGCACAATTACGTCCGGCCGCCCGGACGAGAACCCGGGTTCGGGCATCGAATCCCCCAACGATTCCAGGAGAACAACATGACCAAAAAGCTGCTCACGATCGCCGCATCGATCCTGCTGCTCGGCTTGTTCGGAGCACGCGCGGCCAGCGCGGACGTCCTGCAGGACATCAAGACCAAAGGCGTACTCGTCGTCGGGACCAAGGCCGACTACCGGCCGTTCGGGTATCTCGACCCGTCCGGCAAGATCGTCGGTCTCGAGCCCGACCTCGCGGCCGACGTCGCCAAGCGCCTCGGCGTCAAGCTCGAGCTGGTGCCGGTCGTCGCGTCGAACCGTATCCAGTTCCTGCAGCAGGGCAAGATCGACCTGATGATCGCCACGATGAGCGACACGCCCGACCGGCGCAAGATCGTCGACATCGTCGAGCCGGACTATTTCGCATCGGGGACCAACATCCTGGTCAAGAAATCCGAGCACATCACGAGCTGGGACATGCTGCGCGGCAAGAAGGTCTGCCTGGTCCAGGGCTCGTTCTACAACAAGGAACTGCAGGAGAAGTACGGCGTCGATGGCGTCGCGTTCCCTGGCACCGCCGAGGTCTATTCCGCGCTGCGCAACGGCAACTGCATGGCTTTCGCCTATGACGATTCGGCGATCGAAGGCGAGATGACCAAGCCCGAGTGGAAAGACTACGAAATGCCGCTGGATTCGATCCTGGTCGTGCCCTGGGGGCTCGCGGTGAAGCAGGGTGAGACCGCGTTCGCGGATTTCATGTCCAAGACCATCACCGACTGGCACAAGACCGGGATGATCCTGGAGCTCGAGAAGAAGTACGGGATCAAGCCGATCAAGTTCGCGCAGGAAATGCACGACAAGTACAAGTAAGCGCCGCGACGGCGAGCGGGGCGCGGCGCGGGACGGGAAGTCGGCGATGTGCCGCACGGACGACTGAGGCGGGGAACGACCGATGCAGTTCGTCTGGAATTGGTTCCGGTGGCTCTACGGCGCCACCGGGATCAATCTGACGGTCTTCTACGACCCGTTCGACCGCGCCCGTTTCGCGAGCGGCTTCGTGATGACCGTCGAGCTTTCGGCCGTCTGCATCCTGCTGAGCGTCGTCATCGGAGTCCTCGGGGCGTGGATCCAGGGCTCCCGCCTGCGCGTCGCGCGCACGGTCGTCTACTGGTACATCCAGGCTTTCCGCAATACGCCGCCGCTGGTGCAGCTGTACTTTTTCTACTTCGGCCTCGGCAGCCTGCTGAAAGGCGTCGGGGGCAGCGGACCCATCGTCAGCAACGTGACCTGGGCGATCGTGTCGCTGTCGTTCTTCGCCGGCGCATTCAATGTCGAGATCTTCCGCTCGGGCATCGAGGCCGTTCCCCGCACGACCATCGAGGCCGCCGAATCGCTGGGCTTCAGTCGCCTGCAGACCTACCTGCGGATCGTGTTCCCGCTCGCCTTCCGGATCAGCCTTCCGGCGCTCAACAACAATCTCGTGAACCTGGTCAAGACGACGACCCTCGCGTACGCGATCGCCGTGCCGGAGATGCTCTATGTGTCGAGCCAGGTCTGGTCGGACGAGCTCAACGTGCCGGAGATGATGAACGTGCTGCTGGTCTGCTACTTCCTGCTGGTTGGCGTCCTGGTCTACGTGATGCACCGCTGGGAGCGCGCCATCCGCGTTCCGGGGTTCGGGATATGAGGGCATGATGCGCCAGCCGCAGGTGCTTCCGGTCCTCCTGCCGGCGGCCGAGAGACTCGCCAAAGCCGCGATGCGCGAGCGGGCGTCGGGCGCCCGGGCGCTGCGGCTGGAACCCGCGCACGGGGTCGCGCTGTTCGCGGCCTTCGTCCTGGGCTGCGGCGTCGCGCAGGCGCAGTCGCGAAGCTACGACCCTTCGATCCTGGCGACGATCTGGAAGTGGACCCCGCTGCTCGCGCGCGGCTTCGCGTTCAACCTCGCGATCAGTTTCGTCGCGATGGCGATCGGTTCGATCGCCGGCTTCTTCCTCGGCTTCGCGCAGATTTCCCTGTTGCCGGCGGTGAAGCGGGGCGCATGGCTCACCACGCATTTCTTCCGCAACGCGCCCTGGCTGGTGCTTCTGTTCTACTGCATGTTCCTGCTGCCTTTCCAGGTCACCGTGTTCGGGGTGACGATTCCGATTCCCGACTGGACGAAGGCAACGCTCGGCCTCGCGCTGCCGGTGATGGCGAACGTGTCGGAGATCGTTCGCGGCGCGATCCAGTCGATCCCGACGACGCAGTGGGAGGCTGCGGCGTCGCTGGCGTTCAACCGGCGGCAGACGCAATGGATGATCATCTTCCCGCAATGCATCAAGCGGATGCTGCCGCCGTGGATGAACCTCTACGCGATCCTCACGATGTCGACCGTGCTGGCGTCGATCGTCGGCGTGAACGAGATGATGACCCTCACCCAGCGAGCGCTCTCCGCCGAGAATCGGCCGGGCCTCCTGCTCGCGTTCTACAGCTACGTGCTGCTCTGGTTCTTCGTCTACTGCTATCCGATCGCGCGCTGGACCGTCCGGCTCGAAGCGCGCTACGCCGTCAGACAGTAGGCCGACATGCCGGAAGCCAGCACTCGACCCATCGTCGTCGTCGACGACGTCCACCAGTCGTTCGGCGAGGTCGAGGTCCTGAAAGGGGTCTCGTTCACCGTCGCGAAAGGCGGCGTCGTGTGCATCATCGGGCCCTCGGGCTCCGGCAAGTCCACGCTACTGCGCTGCATCAACGGCCTCGTGCCGATCCAGCGGGGCAGCATCCGGGTCGCCAGCTTCGACGTCCATGCGCTGCGGACCGACAAGGAGAAGATCGCGCTGCGCAAGGAAGTGTCGATGGTGTTCCAGCAGTACAACCTGTTCCCCCACAAGACGGCGCTGCAGAACGTGATGATGGCGCCGATCCACGTGCTCAGGGAGAAGCCGGACGAGGTCCGCGCGCGCGCGATCGCGCTGCTCACCAAGGTGGGGCTGGCGGCCAAGCAGGACGCCTATCCCGGCGAGCTGTCGGGCGGGCAGCAGCAGCGGGTGGCGATCGCGCGCTCGCTCGCGATGCGGCCGGAGGTGATGCTGTTCGACGAGGTGACCGCCGCGCTCGATCCGGAGACGGTGAAGGAGGTGCTGAACACCATCCGCGGGCTCGCGCAGGAGGGCATGACCTGCATCCTGGTCACCCACGAGATGCGCTTCGCGCGCGAGATCGCCGACGAGGTCCATTTCACCGACGGTGGGAGGATCGTCGAGTCCGCGCCGCCGGCCGAGCTGTTCGACCACCCGAAAGTGGACCGGACGCGCGCGTTCCTGTCGCAGGTCCTTTGACCCCGGTCGACGCGTGACGCGCTATTCGATCGCGAGTCTCGTCCGCAATGCGGTCGGCGGCCACCGCCACTGGTCGCGGGCGTGGCGCAGCCCGAAGCCCAGGCGAAGCTACGACGTCGTGGTGATCGGCGGTGGCGGACACGGGCTCGCCACCGCGTATTACCTGGCGAAGGAGCACGGAATCCGCAACGTCGCCGTGCTCGAGAAGGGATGGATCGGCGGCGGCA
>DAHUXO010000244.1 GCA_027307095.1 Betaproteobacteria bacterium
CTCGCTGCGGTCGCGGTGGCGCTGGCCGCGTCGCGCTATCTGCGGCGCCATCTCGACGCTGCGGCGATGATTCGCTGCTTCGGTGCGCCGGTCGCGCGCACGCTGGCGCTGTTCGTCGTCCAGTTCCTGGTCCTCGGGCTCGTCTCGAGCGCGGCCGGGATCGCTTGCGCGCTCGCGGGACAGCAGCTGCTCGTGACACTCGTCTCGAGCTCGTTCTCGGATGCGCTGCCGTGGCCGTCGTGGGCGCCCGCGCTGTCGGCACTCGCGACCGGGATGCTGTTGCTGCTGGGCTTCGCGCTGCCCCCGCTGGTCGCGCTGGCGCGCGTCCCGCCGCTGCGTGTGCTGCGCCGTGACCTGCCGCGGCCACGCGCGGCCGGGGTGATCGCGTACGTCTGCGGAACCTTCGCGATCGGCGTGCTGATCGCCTGGCAGGCACGCGAGGCGCAGGCCGCCTACATCGTGATCGGCGGCGTCGCGGGCCTGCTCATCGCCGCCGCAGCGGCCGCCTGGCTGCTGCTCGCATTGCTGAAGCGCGTCCCGCAGGGCGGCGTGTCGTGGCGCTTCGGACTCGCGAACCTGCGCCGGCGTCCGCTCGCCTCCAGCCTGCAGATCGCTGCGCTCGCGCTGGGACTGATGTCACTGCTGCTGCTGACCGTCGTCCGGGGCGACCTGCTGCAGAACTGGCGCGCGAGCCTGCCGCCCGACGCGCCGAACCAGTTCCTGGTCAACGTCCTGCCCGACCAGGTGGATGGTACGCGTGCGCTGCTCTCGGGATCGGTCCACGTGGCGCCCGAATTCAAGCCGATGGTCCGCGGCCGACTGGTCGCCGTGAACGGCGTTCCGCTCGACGCGGCGCGCTACAGCGATCCGCGCGCTCGGCGGCTGGCCGAGCGCGAGTTCAACCTGTCGTGGGCCGATCGCCTGCCCACCGGCAATCGCGTCGTCGGCGGGAAGTTCTGGGACCGACAGGCGCGGGGCAGCGGCGCGGGCATCTCGCTCGAGGACGGCATCGCGAAGACGCTGGGCGTCAAGGTCGGCGACCGGCTGACCTTCGACTCCGGCGGGATGCGCGTCGACGCGGCGATCACGAGCCTGCGCAAGGTCGACTGGGACAGCTTTCGCGTGAACTTCTTCGCGCTGTTCGCGCCCGGCGCGCTCGACGATCTTCCGGTCACCTATATCGCGGCTTTCCTGGTCCCCGGCGACAACGGGAGCTGGCTGTCGCCGCTGGTCCGGCGCTTTCCCAATGTCCTCGCCATCGACGTCGCGGAGATCCTGCACGAGGTGCAGGGCATCATCGATCGGGTCGCGCGCGCGATCGAGTTCGTCTTCCTGTTCACGCTGGCGGGAGGCCTGCTCGTGCTGCAGGCCGCGATCGCGTCGACGCAGGATGAGCGCAGGCACGATGCCGCCGTGCTGCGCACGCTGGGAGCGTCGCGGCGCCAGTTGCAAAGCGCCCAGGCGACCGAATTCGTCATTCTGGGCGCGCTCTCGGGCCTGCTTGCGGCAGCGGGCGCGATCGCGATCGGCTGGGGGCTTGCGGATCGGGTGTTCGACATTCCGTTCTCCACCGATCCGCTGATCTGGGTCTGGGGCATCGGCGGCGGCGCCGCGGCCGTCACCGTGGCCGGCTGGTTGGGCACGCGCAGCACCTTGCGCGAACCTCCTCTGGCGGTGCTGCGTCAACTCGCCTGACACGCAGCCGAAGTTCGTCGACTCGCGGCTGTCGGGCGCGGCGCGTGCGCGTAGCGGTTATGCTGTCCGGATGTCGATGCACCCGGACGCGAGCTCGATGACCGATCCCGGTGATGCGGGGCGCTCCGGGCGAAGCGCGCTCGCGTTCTCCGGGGGCGCGGTGGCGCTCGTCGCCCTGGTGGTGGTCGCGGCGTCATCGGGCCGCTATCCGCTGTCGTTGTCCCAGATCGCCGCGGGACTGCTCCACGGCTTTTCGCACGACCGCGCCGGGACGACGGCCGAATCGGTGCTGTGGCAGATCCGCCTGCCGCGCATCGCGCTGGCATGCCTCGTCGGGGCCGGTCTTTCAGCCGCGGGCGCGGCCTTCCAGCACCTCTTCCGCAATCCGCTGGTCGCCCCCGACACGCTTGGCGTTTCGTCGGGCGCGGCGTTGGGCGCGGTCGCCGCGATCTACGCCGGGGCCGGCGCGGCGCTCGCCGGCGTGGCAGCGTTCGGCAGCGGACTCGCGACGGTCTCGCTGGTCATCGCCCTGGCATCCAGGATTCCGGCCCAGGACCGCCTGCTGACGCTGGTCCTGATCGGGGTCGTCGTGGCGAGCCTGATGGGCGCGGCCGTGTCGCTGATCAAGGTCGTCGCCGATCCGTACAACCAGCTGCCGGCGATCACGTTCTGGCTGATGGGCAGCTTCGCTGCAGCGGCCTGGGATCAGGTGGCGGCGGCGGGGATCGCGATCGTGCTTGCGCTGATCGTGCTGGCCGCGCTTGCATGGCGCATCGATCTGCTCGCGCTGCCCGACGACGAGGCGCGCTCGCTCGGCGTGCACGCGTCGCGACTGCGGGCGGTCGTCGTTGCCGCGGCCACGGTTGCGACGGCCACGAGCGTCGCCGTCTGCGGGATCATCGGCTGGGTGGGGCTCGTCGTTCCGCACATGGCGCGAATGGTCGCCGGCCCGGGATTCTCGCGCATGCTGCCGGTTGCGGCGTTGTTCGGCGCGATCTTCATGCTCGCGATCGACACGCTGGCGCGAACCGCGACGGCCGCCGAGTTGCCGCCGGGGGTCCTGACCGCGTTCATCGGCACGCCGCTGTTCGTCGCGCTGCTTGCACGGAGAAGCGCATGAGCCTGCGCCGACGCCCGCCCCACGGTGGGATGCGCTGATGCTCGCGGTGCGGGACCTCGGCTGGGGCTTCGCGTCGCGCCGCGTCGGCGAGGCGGTGTCGTTCACGCTGGAGCGCGGCGAGACCCTTGCGCTCCTGGGCGGCAACGGAGCGGGCAAGACGACCCTGTTGCGCACGCTGCTCGGCCTGCTGCCACCGCTCGCGGGCCGCGTCGAGATCGACGGGGTCGGCGTGTCGTCGATGGCGCCGGCCGCGCGCGCGATGCGCATCGCCTATG
This sequence comes from Betaproteobacteria bacterium, assembly GCA_027307095.1. Lineage (GTDB taxonomy): Bacteria > Pseudomonadota > Gammaproteobacteria > Burkholderiales > Casimicrobiaceae > VBCG01. The sequence goes on from DAHUXO010000244.1 coordinate 3,091, forward strand.
TCCCGCAGCAGCACGTCCCGGCGTACGGCTTCAGTGTCGTCGACACCGTGCTGATGGGACGTGCATCGCGCCTGCCTGCGTTCGCGCGGCCGGGGCCCGCCGACCGCGAGATCGCGCTGCAATCGCTCGCGACGCTCGGCATCGCTGCCCTCGCGCGGCGGCGGGTGACCGAGCTTTCCGGCGGCGAGCGGCAATTGGTGCTGATCGCCCGCGCGCTGGCGCAGCAGGCAGGCGTCGTGCTGCTCGACGAGCCCACCGCGAGCCTCGATTTCGGCAACCGGGTGCGCGTGCTGCGCGAGCTGGACCGGCTGCGCGCGCAGGGTTTGACGATTGTGTTCTCGACGCACGAACCCGACCACGCGCTGGTGCACGCCGACCGGGCGCTGCTGCTCGAAGGCGGGAGGCCCCTGGCGCTCGACACCGTCGCGAATGCACTGACGGTGCACAACATCGAGCGGCTCTACCACACGCCGGTGCGCGTGATCGATGCGGGCGGGAGGCGTGTCTGCGTGCCCGCCGACGACGGGGAGGGCGTCAGGCGTTGAAGACGACGCGGCCGGTGTTGGCGACGTTGTAGCCGCCCAGCGCGGTCGCCTGCATCGCGAACTCGGGGGTGCGGGCCCACGCGAGCAGGGTCTGCAGAGGCGCCTCGAATGCATCTCGACGCGATGTGATCAGGTCGAGGCGCTCGCTCGCGACCGGGATGAACGCGACGCCCGCGCTGCGCGCGGCGGCCTCGATCCCGAAGCCGACGTCGGCGTGTCCGTCGCGGATCATCGCGGCGAGCTCGGTTTCGGCGTGCGCGGTCCGCGGCAGCCAGTCGAGGTCCCCGGCGCGCACGCCCGCCTGCGCGAGCAGGTGCGCGAACAGCTGGTGGCTTCCTGCCTGCGGCTGACGCGCGGCGACGCGCAGGCGCTTCTTTGCGAGGTCGGCGATCCTGCGGATGCGGTGGGGATTGCCTTCGCGCAGCAGCAGGCCCTGCGTGCGGCCGGCCCACTCGAGGACGACGATCTCCGCCCCGGAGAGAAGCTCGCGCACCAGCGGCACGTTGTACTCGCCGGTGGCCGGGTCGAGCCAGTGCGCGGCCGCGGCGGTCGCCTCTCCGCGGGCGAGCGCCTCGACGCCGGCGCGACTGCCGATCGAAAGCATGGCCAGGCCGCAGCGCGACTCCCGCACCGACCATTCGAGCAGCGGGTCGTGGCTGCCGGCGACGATCGGGGGCCGCGCAGCCGCGGGTGCCTGCCCGTCGCCTTTGCGCGCGTTCGCCATCGGATCCGGGATCGGGTACGCGCGCGTCAGTGCGCGCCGGAAATGATCAGGCGCACGATGAGCAGCAGCGTGGCGACGAACAGCGCGGCGATCACGACGCCGACGATGATCACCTGATGCGGCTTGATCGTGACCAGGTCGCGCCGCATCGCGTTCCCCTTGCGCACGCCGAGGAAACTCCAGAACACGGCGCCGATGACCTGCGGCAACGTAGCGTCGGCCTTCGAAGGGGCCGGCGTTTCCGTGTCGGGCTGCCGGGAAGACGGCGGAGGATTGACGTCGGGCATGAAGACTTGCGGCGGGGACCGGCGCCAGGACTTCCCTTCCGCGCCGGGATCGATGGTCGCATGTTAGCACCGCGCGCGGCGCGACGCTGCGGGCGACGCCTTATCATCGCGCCAGCGCTGCGCCGTTCGCGCAGCTGCCTGGTCGATTCCGCGCCTGCTCGCGACGGGCGGAGCGCCGGGCCAACGACACCTTGGCGAGGATATCGGGATGAACGCAGAGATCGAAGAACGCCTGGCGATCCGCGAGCTGGTCGAGAACTGGGCTGTGTGGCGCGACGCCGGAGACTGGGAGCGGTTCCGCAGCGTCTGGCACGACGACGGCCGGATGATGGCGACGTGGTTCCAGGGCAGCGCCGACGAGTTCATTCGCGTGTCGCGCGACGGCTGGGACAAGGGCGTCAGCATCCTGCATTTCCTCGGCGGCAGCGCGATCGACGTCGCCGGCGATCGCGCGATTTCGCAGACCAAGATGACGATCTCGCAGCGCGCGAGCGTCGATGGCGAGCTGTGCGACGTCGTGTGCACCGGCAGGTTCTACGATTTCCTGGAGAAGCGCGCCGGACGCTGGGGCCTCGTGCTGCGGCAGCCGATCTACGAGAAGGACCGGCTCGATCCGGTCGACCCGGCAGCGGAGCTCGCGCTCGATCGCGGACTGCTCGATGCGTTCCCCGAGGGGTATCGCCACCTCGCCTATCTGCAGACCCGGATCGGCTTCAAGGTCAAGCGCGACATGCCGGGCCTGAAAGGCGCTGCCGTGCAGGCGCTGTACGCGCGGGGTGCCGCCTGGCTCGCCGGGGCCCCGCACGGGGGTTGAGCGCCGGATCGCCGGGAATCGCCCGGGACGCTCGCGAAGGGTCCGGTCGCGCGCTCGGTGCGCGACAGAGGCGCGAAGGCAGCCTCACGCGGTACCGGACGTCCGCTCGCGGCCGCGGCCCCGGGCGAGGGGCCGCAGCGGTGCCCGGCTGAGCTCGTTGTTCTCGCTCGCGATGCGCGCGAGATATTCGATGAACCTGGCGCGCTCGTCGCGGGCGAGCGGTGTGAGCAGGCGCTCCTGCACGCGCCTGACTGCCGCGTTGGCGTCGGCGAGCAGCCTGCGACCGGTCTCGGTGATGAAGATGTTCTTCATCCGCCGGTCGAGCTTGCTGTTGCGACGCCCCACCAGCCCCGCGCCTTCCATTCGTTCGACGATTTCGCCGGCGGTCGTCCGGTTGAACGCGGCGAGGCCGGCGAGCGTGATCTGGTCGACGCCATCGTTGGCGGCGAGCACGCGCAGCACCGCGTACTGCTGGGGCGTGATGTCGAAGGCGGCACATTCCTCGAAGAACAGCGCCACCGAGATCTGGTGACAGCGGCGGATCAGGTGCCCTGGCAACTGGTAGAGAGCGCCGGCATCGCCGCGCTGGGTCGTCTGTCCTGTCGTCGCCGGGACGCCGGTGTTCGTGCTCACATGGTTCTCCCCGTTTGCAATGCGATCGCCAATCGCGACCCGACGTCGTTACCCGTCCGCAGCCCGCTGGCCGCTCGCGGGGCGTAAGCTGCTGCGGAGGGCCCACTTGACAGCGGATTAATCGTCAGTGTACTGTTTGATTTAATCGGCAGTCAACTGACGATCAGTATACTGATTAACGGACGCCGACATTCGGATCGTCCTTCGTCCTGCAAGACGGGAAGCGGGGGGCTCCGCAGCCGCGCCGCCGTTTCCACGCAAGGAGGGTTCAGATGCAACCAGGA
>DAHUXO010000252.1 GCA_027307095.1 Betaproteobacteria bacterium
GGCCTCGCGCGCTGGCGCGACGGAGTCTTCGCGGCGATGGCACGAAATGCCGGAAGCATCACCGACTTCTTCAACATCCCTGCCAATCGCGTCGTCGAGCTGGGGGCACGCGTCGAGATCTGATCGGCCAGGCACGAGGGCATCGCGTCGGCCCGATCGCGGGCGGGGCGGGAACGACTGCTGAATCGGCGCATACTGTGTCCGTGCATCCCTCATGGGGTGCGCGGGCGCGCGAATCCGCGGGCGTCCCGATGGAAAGCCGAACCATGTACCTGCAATCGAACGCCGATTCCAACGGACGCGACCGATGAACGCGCCGGAGGACCAGTACGCCCTCGCTTCGGAGCGCGCTCGGTTCCTTTCGGCGCTGGATGGCAACGACCCCGGCGTCACCACGCGGCTTGCGGCGCATCTGACGGGTTGCGGGAACCCGCTGCCGAGCTCGACCTGCAGGGAACTCGGGCTTCCGGTCGGCAGCTCCTACGCGACTGCCGCAAGACACGTCATCCGCAGCAACGGGGTCGTCAAGCTCGTCGAGTCCCCGCAGGCGAGCGATCCCGCCCCCGATTCGGGGATCCTGCGCGCGCAGCAGGAAAAGTGACGATGACTTGATCCTGGTCCAAGCGGACCGGCGCCGGGATTCGCATACTCCCCGTGGCAGCGATGGATGCCGTCCTGCGGGGGATCTGCTCCGGCGCAGGCTCGCGACCCATCGCCGGATGCGATTCCAGCGAGGCGGTCATGGACAGGATCTGGTTGGCCCGCTACCCGGCGGGCGTTCCAATCGAAGTCGACACCTCGGCTTACGCGTCGCTGGCGGACATGTTCGCGCAGAGCTGCGGTGTCAACCGACCGCGGTGCCGAACAGTGCACCCACGCCCGCGGTCAGCGCCATCGCGAGCGCGCCCCAGAACGTGACGCGCCAGGCGCCGGCGATGACCGGCGCGCCGCCCGTGCGGGCCGCGAGCGCACCGAGGCCGGCGAGGAAGACCAGCGAGCTGCCGGCCACCACGGCGCCCAGCAACGAGGCCGGTGCCAGTGTCGCGACGATCAGCGGCAGTGCGGCGCCTGCGGTGAAGCTCGCGGCCGACGCCAGCGCTGCCTGAACCGGGCGCGCCGAGAGCACCTCCGAGATGCCCAGTTCGTCGCGCGCGTGGGCACCCAGCGCGTCGTGCGCCATCAGTTGCACCGCCACCTGCTCGGCCAGCGCCGGGTCCAGGCCGCGCTTCACATAGATCGACGCCAGCTCGCGTTCCTCGTTGGCGACATCGCTGGCCAGTTCCCCGCGTTCACGAGCCAGATCGGCCGTCTCGGTGTCGGCCTGGGAACGCACCGACACATACTCGCCGGCAGCCATCGACATCGCACCGGCGACCAGCCCCGCCACGCCGGCCACCAGCACGCCGCTGCGCGATGCATGCGCGGCAGCCACGCCAAGCACCAGGCTGGCGGTGGACACGATGCCGTCGTTGGCGCCGAGCACGGAGGCGCGCAGCCATCCGATGCGATCGCTGCGGTGGAATTCCCTGTGGATTCTGGACATGTCCCCTCGTCTGGTCATGCGCGGCGCCCCGGAACTCGGGGTCTGCGCAAGCATCGTGCATCTCCCAGCCTACCCGTCCGACCGGCCGTGCCGCATTGCGTCGGATCAATGCTCGCCCGCGACCTCGATCCGCCCCGCCTGCGCCTTGGCGTCGAGCTCGCCCCAGCGCTCGAAACGCTCGCGCAGCATCGCCTCGATCTCCCCGGCGCGATGACGATCGGCCTTGAGCCGGTCGACGCCCTGGCGATGATAGTCGGGGGCGCACATTCGCCCGGAGAGTTCGTGCTGCTCGCGCTCCGGGGCCTCGATCTCGTCGGGCAATGCCTCGAGCTCCCTCTGTTCCTTGAAGGTCATTCGCACGCGCGAGGGTCGCGCGCCGCCGCGCGCCGCTGGGGTGGCCACAATGCCGGCCGCGGGCGTCGACTGCGGCGCCGGGCCCCTGGCGCGCCCGACCGCTTTCGGTGGCGGCGCCGGCGCGCGCTGCGCGACCCAGTCGCTGTATCCGCCGACGTATTCCTTCCAGATGCCGTCGCCCTCGGCGACCAGCGTCTGAGTCGCGATGTTGTCCAGAAACGCGCGGTCGTGGCTCACCAGCAGCAGCGTTCCCGCGTACGCCTGCAGCGTCGCCTCGAGCAGCTCGAGGGTGTCGATGTCGAGATCGTTCGTCGGCTCGTCCAACACCAGCAGGTTGGCCGGCTGCGCGAACAGGCGCGCGAGCAGCAGGCGGTTGCGCTCCCCTCCGGACAGCGCTTTCACCGGCGCGTTCGCGCGCTGCGGCGGGAACAGGAAATCCCCGAGATAGGACAGCACGTGCCTGCGGCCTGCCCCGGTCTCGATCCATTCCGATCCTGGGCTGATTGTCTGCGCGAGGCTGCGTTCCGGATCGAGCTGCTCGCGCATCTGGTCGAAATATGCGACCTGGAGGCGGGTGCCCAGGCGCACCTGTCCTCGATCGGGCTGCACCTGGCCGAGGATGATCTTCAGCAGCGTCGACTTGCCGGCGCCGTTGGGCCCCAGCAGCGCCAGCCGGTCGCCGCGCATGATGCGCAGCGAGAGATCGCGCACCAGCGTGCGTGCGCCGAATGCCTTCGAGACGCCGTCGAGCTCGGCGACCAGCACCCCGGAGCGCTCGCCCGAGTCGACGGCAAGCTTCACGTTCCCCATCCGCTGCCGACGCTGCGCGCGCTGCTGGCGCAGCGACTCGAGCCTGCGCACCCGGCCTTCGTTGCGCGTGCGCCGGGCCTCGACGCCCTTGCGGATCCACACCTCCTCCTGTCGCCAGAACTGGTCGAACTTGCGTGCGGCGGTCGCCTCCGCCGCGAGCTCGGACGCCTTTCGGCTTTCGTAGGCGGCGAAATTGCCCGGGTACGAGCGCAGCAGTCCGCGATCCAGCTCGACGATCCGGGTCGCGATGCGGTCGAGGAACGCCCGGTCGTGCGTGACGACGATCGACGCCGGCACCTTGAGCAGCAGATCCTCGGTCAGGGCGATCCCGTCGATGTCGAGATGGTTCGTCGGCTCGTCCAGCAACAGCAGGTCGGGCTGCATCGCCAGCGCCAGTGCGAGCGCCGCCCGCTTGCGCTCACCGCCCGACGCGCTCTCCGGCGCTTGCGCTTCAGTCAGCCCGTAGCGATGCAGGAACTCGGACAGACGAACCTCGACGCGCCAGCGATTGCGCTCGTCCTGCGCTTCCAGCGCCCCGCGCCGGACCAGGCTCTCGCGCAGCGTCGACGCCGCCGGCAGCAGGGGTTCCTGCTCGACCAGGACGACGCGGAC
>DAHUXO010000267.1 GCA_027307095.1 Betaproteobacteria bacterium
GACCAACGACGAGATCCTGCTGCGCCGCCTCGCGCCGTTCCTGCTGGCGGGACTCGAGGCGCCACTGCCCGACCTGTCGGCGGTGACGCGCGACCTCGACGGCGAACTGGGCAGGACCGCATGAACGCCGCGCCGGCAACCGATCGGATGTCGCGGGAGCGCCACGCGGCCAGCACGCCCTGGAGCCACACCTGGAGCCACCGATGATCGTTCTCATGCTCGCCATCGCACTCGTCGCGGCACTGGCGCTCGCCTACGTGCAGGCGTCGGGTTTCGCCTGGTTCGCATCGATCGCCGCATGGCTGGCCGCGACGTGGCTCACCGGGACGCTGCCGCTGCCGTGGGTCGCCGGCCTTGCGATCGTCGGCGTGCTGGTCGCGTTGCCGCTCCTCGTCCTGCCGCTGCGGCGCAGGCTGGTCAGCGCGCCTTTGCTCGCGGGTTTCCGCAAGGTGCTGCCCCCGATGTCGCAGACCGAGCGCGATGCGCTGGAAGCGGGAACAGTGAGCTGGGACGGCGAGCTCTTCTCCGGCAGGCCGGCCTGGCAGCGCCTGCTCACCATCGAGCGCACCCGCCTGACTCCGGACGAGCAGCACTTCCTCGACCACGAGGTCGAGACGCTGTGCGCGATGGTGTCGGATTGGGAGACCACCAACGTCTACAAGGACCTGCCGCCGCAGGTCTGGCAATACATCAAGGACAACGGCTTCCTCGGGATGATCATTCCCAAGGCCTACGGCGGCCTCGGGTTCTCCGCGTACGCGCATTCGCAAGTGATCACCAAGCTGTCGACGCGCAGCGGCACCGTCGCAGTGACGGTGCTCGTCCCGAACTCGCTCGGCCCCGGCGAGCTGCTGCTGCACTACGGCACCGACGAGCAGAAGCGCCGGCACCTTCCGCGCCTTGCGCGCGGCCTCGAGATCCCCTGTTTCGCGCTCACCAATCCGCAGGCCGGCTCCGATGCCGCAGCGATTCCCGACTGGGGCGTCGTGTGCTGGGGCGAGCACGAGGGACGGCGCACGCTGGGGCTGCGGGTGACCTGGGACAAGCGCTACATCACGCTGGGCCCGGTGGCGACGCTGCTGGGACTGGCGTTCCGCGCCTGGGACCCCGAGCACCTCGCCGGCGAGCGCGAGGATCTCGGCATCACCTGCGCGCTGATCCCGACCACCCATCCGGGCGTGAACATCGGCCGGCGGCACATGCCTTTGAACGCGGTGTTCCAGAACGGCCCGAACTGGGGCCGCGACGTGTTCATCCCGATGGACTGGGTGATCGGCGGCCAGCCGATGCTGGGCCGTGGATGGCGAATGCTGATGGAATGCCTGGCCGCGGGCCGCGGCATTTCGCTGCCGTCGTCGAACACCGGCATGGCCAAGCTCGCGGTGCGCACGACCGGGGCCTACGCGCGCGTGCGCACGCAGTTCAAGACGCCGATCGGCCGCTTCGAAGGCATCGAGGAAGCGCTGGCCCGGATGGGCGGCAACCTGTACCTGATGGACGCAGCGCGGATGCTGACGGCCACCATCGTCGACCAGGGCGAGAAACCCGCCGTCCTGTCGGGCATCGCCAAGCTGCACATCACCGAGCGCAACCGGCAAGTAATCAACGACGCGATGGACATCGCCGGTGGCAAGGGCATCTGCATGGGACCGTCGAACTTCCTCGGTGCGGCGTACATGCAGATGCCGGTGTCGATCACCGTCGAGGGCGCGAACATCCTGACCCGCAGCCTGATCGTGTTCGGGCAGGGCGCCATCCGCTGCCATCCATGGGTGCTGCACGAAATGGCGGCGACCCGCGCGCCGGACACCCGCAAGGCGGTTCGGCTGTTCGATGCTGCGCTGTTCGGCCACCTGCGTTTCGGCTTCTCCAACATCGCGCGCACGCTGGTCATGGGCTTGACCGGCTCGAACTTCGTTCGCGCGCCGTCGAAGGTCGCGCCCGAGACCCGGCGCTATTACCAGCAGCTCACGCGCTTCTCCGCTGCGCTCGCGTTTCTCGCCGACATCTCGATGGGGACGCTGGGCGGCGCGCTGAAGCGCAAGGAGAAGCTCTCGGCGCGCCTGGGCGACGTGCTGTCGCTGCTCTACCTGTGTTCGGCCACGCTGTGGCGCTACGAGCAGGATGGTCGCAAGCCCGAGGATGCGCCGTTGATGCACTGGGCGATCTGGGACGCGATGTTCAAGGCGCAGAACGCGATCGAGGGCGTGATCTCGAACTTCCCCAATCGCGCGATCGCGGCAGTGATGTGGCGTGTCGTGTTTCCGCTCGGGCGGCCCTACGAGGTACCGTCGGATCACCTCGGCCACGACGTCGCGAAGATCCTGCTCGAGCCATCGGCGGCCCGCGATCGTCTCGCCGGTGGCATGTTCATCGGCGATCCCGACGAGCCGGTGGGCCTGCTCGAGCGCGCGCTCGGCCTCACCGTCGAGGCCGAGCCGCTGGAGCGCCGGCTGAGGGATGCGCAGCGCGATGGGAGGATCGACGCGCGGCTCGCGCCGGGCGAGGACGGCTCGCGGATCGTCGAGCGCGCAGTCGCCGCCGGTGTCATTACGCCTGCCGAAGCCGCGTTGCTCGGTGCCCAGCGCGAACTGGTCGCGCGCGTGGTGCGCGTCGACGATTTCGCGCAGGACCTCGGCACGTCGCTGCTCGAGCAGGATCGCGCCGGTTTCGGCCGGCCCCCGATCACGGCGCCCGCGCCGGCGAACCTCACGCAAAGGCGCGCGGTCGCCAACGAGGGATTCCGCTGACCGGATCGCGCAAGCGCAGCGCATGAAGCCCATCTACGTCATCGACGGCGCGCGCACGCCTTTCCTCAAGGCGCGCAACCGACCGGGCCCTTTCGCGGCGTCGGATCTCGCGACCGACGCCGGCCGCGCGCTGCTGCTGCGCCAGCCGTTCGAGCCCCCCGAGCTCGACCAGGTGATCCTGGGTTGCGCCGCGCCCGCGCCCGACGAAGTGAACATCGGGCGCGTCGTCGCGCTGCGCATGGGCTGCGGCCACAAGGTCCCGGGCTGGACGGTCATGCGCAACTGTGCGTCGGGCATGCAGGCGATCGACTCGGCGATGGATTCGATGCGCACCGGGCGCTCGGAGCTGGTGCTCGCCGGGGGCGTCGATGCGCTGTCGCGCGCGCCGCTGCTGTTCTCGGATGCGATGGTCCTGTGGCTTTCGAACTGGTACTCGGCGACAACGCTCGGCCGGCGCGCGGCGCTGATCGCGCAGTTCCGCCTGCACTACCTCGCGCCGGTAATCGGGCTGATGAAAGGCCTGACCGACCCCGTCGTCGGACTGCTGATGGGCCAGACTGCCGAAAACCTCGCCTGGCGTTTCGGGATCACGCGCGCCGAAATGGACGCGTATTCGGCTCGCAGCCACCAGCGCGTCCTTGCCGCGCAGCGCGAAGGCCGCTTCGCAGGCGAGGTCGTCGTGCTCTACGACCGCAGCGGGAGCGCCTATCCCGCCGACGACGGCGTGCGCGAGGATTCGACGCCGGAGAACCTCGCGCGCCTGAAGCCGTTCTTCGACCGCAAGTACGGCAACGTCACCGCGGGCAACAGCTCGCAGGTCACCGACGGCGCGGCATGGGTGGTGCTTGCCACCGAAGAGGCGGTGCGCAAGCACGGGTTGAAGCCGCGCGGGCGCATCGTCGATACCCAGTGGGCCGCGCTCGACCCCGCGCAGATGGGGTTGGGTCCCGTGTACGCCGCCACGCCGCTGCTGACGCGCAACCGCATGGATCTGGCCGACGTCGACGCATGGGAGATCAACGAGGCCTTTGCTGCGCAGGTGATTGCCTGCCTGCGCGCATGGGAGAGCGACGATTTCTGCCGTGACGAGCTGGGGCTGGCCGGCGCGCTGGGGGCGATCGACCCCGATCGCCTCAATGTCGACGGCGGCGCGATCGCACTGGGTCATCCGGTCGGCGCATCGGGAGCGCGGATCGTGCTGCATCTACTGAACGTGCTCGAGCGCAGCGGCGGCCGCCGCGGAATCGCCGCGATCTGCATCGGCGGCGGGCAGGGCGGCGCGATGCTGGTCGAGCGCATCGGCTGAACGTTCGGCTTCGACGGCTGCGCGATCTGCGCAGTGCGCCGAAGCCCCGGATCGAGTCCAAAGCAGGGGATCGCAGGTGGAGCACTGGAGCATCACGCAGGGCGCCGACGGGATCGCGTGGCTCGCCTTCGACAAGGCAGGCTCCGCGACCAACACGCTGTCGGCGGCCGCACTGGCCGAGCTGAACGAAGCCCTCGACCGGTTCGAGCGCGACCGTCCGAAGGGACTGGTGATCCGGTCGGCCAAGCCTTCGGGCTTCATCGCTGGCGCCGACGTCGCCGAGTTCGGCGACCTCCACGATGCCCAGGCCGCGCGCGCGCTGGTCGAGCGTGGTTGGAACGCTTTCGAGCGGCTTGCGCGCACGCCGTATCCGACGCTGGCGCTGATTCGCGGCTTCTGCCTCGGCGGTGGGCTCGAGCTGGCGCTCGCTTGCCGCTACCGCGTCGTCGTCGACGAGCCGTCGACGCGCCTCGGCCTGCCGGAAGTGATGCTGGGCATCGTGCCGGGTTGGGGCGGCATCCGGCGACTGCCGCGGCTGGTCGGCGGCCCCGCCGCCCTCGACCTGCTGCTCACCGGCAAGACCGTCGACGCGCGCAAGGCGAAGAAGCTGGGCCTCGCCGACGAATGCGTCCCGCCGCGCATCATGGACAACACTGCGCGCGGCGTGCTGCTCGCGCAGCCCGCAGCGCGCAGGCTCCCCTTTCCGCTGTCGCTGACGCTGATGGCACCGGCGCGCCGGTTCATCGGCAACAAGGCGAGGCAGCAGGTGGCGCGGCGCGCGACCCGCGAGCACTATCCGGCGCCCTACGCGATCATCGACCTGTGGCAGCGCTACGACGGCAATGCGCTGGCGGCACCGCCCGGCGATCCCGCCGCGATCGACACGCTGCTCGCCACGCCCACGGCGGCGAACCTGATCCGGGTGTTCCACCTGCAGGAGCGCCTGAAAGCGCTCGGCAAGGTCTCCGAATCCCCGGTCTCACGCGTGCACGTCGTCGGCGCCGGAACGATGGGCGGCGACATCGCCGCGTGGTGCGCGCTGCGCGGGATGACGGTCACGCTGCAGGACCAGGATCCAGCGCGCCTCTCGCCCGCAATGGCTCGCGCGGCGAAGCTCTTCACCGAACGCCTGAAGGACCCCCGTCGCGTGCGCGACGCGCGCGACCGGCTGATTCCCGACGTCGGCGGCCATGGCGTCGCGCACGCCGACGTCGTCATCGAGGCGATCTTCGAGAGCGCCGACGCCAAGCGCGCGCTGTTCGCCGAGCTCGAGGCGCGCGCGCGGCCGGACGCGATCCTCGCCACCAACACGTCGTCGATTCCGCTCGAGGACATCGCGGTCGCGCTGCGCGATCCGTCGCGCCTGATCGGCCTGCACTTCTTCAACCCGGTCGCGAGGATGATGCTGGTCGAGGTCGTCGCCGGACGCGACAGCGAACCGGCGCTCGCCGCCCGTGGCGCAGCGTTCGCGCGTGCTATCGACAAGCTGCCGCTGCCGGTTAAGAGCGCGCCGGGGTTCCTGGTCAACCGCGTGCTCGCGCCCTACCTGATGAGCGCGATGCGCTGCGTCGACGAGGGCATCGCGCCCGAGACCGTCGATGCCGCTGCGGTCGCATTCGGCATGCCGATGGGCCCGATCGAGCTTGCCGACACGGTCGGCCTCGACATCTGCGTCGCCGTCG
>DAHUXO010000300.1 GCA_027307095.1 Betaproteobacteria bacterium
CCCTCGACGCTGATCAGCGTCGTGACGGTCATCGGCATCCTCGCACTGTGGTGGCTGGCGAGCCACCGGCACTGGGTGCCCCCGCTGTTCCTGCCGACGCCCGAGACCGTCATCCGCGTGCTCTACCTGTCGGCAACCGGACAGCTGACCGACGCGCCGCTCGCCGTTCATTTCGGATGGTCGATGTTCCGGGTCTTCACCGCGTTCTTCGCGGCGTGCCTGACGGCGATTCCGGTCGGCATCGCGATGGGGGTCTCGCGCGTGGCGCGCGGCATCTTCGATCCGCCGATCGAGTTCTACCGCCCGCTGCCGCCGCTCGCCTACCTGCCGCTGATCGTCATCTGGTTCGGCATCGACGAGCTGTCGAAGATCCTCCTGATCTATCTCGCCTGCTTCGCCCCGCTCGCGATGAGCGCGCGCGCCGGCGTGCGCTCGGTGTCGCAGGAGCAGATCCACGCCGCGTACTCGATGGGGGCGACCAAGTGGCAGGTCATCTGGCACGTCATCGTGCCGGCGGCAAGGCCGGAGATCCTGACGGCGATGCGCATCGCGATCGGCTTCGGCTGGACCACGCTCGTTGCCGCGGAGATGGTCGCCGCGAACACGGGTCTCGGCCAGATGGTGCTCAATGCGTCGAACTTCCTTCGCACCGACATCGTGATCATGGGCATCATCGTCATCGGCGTCGTCGCCTACGCATTCGACCTGCTGATGCGCTACATCGAGCACGTGTCGGTTCCCTGGAAAGGCAAGGTCTAGGCGCGGCACGACGCCGCGCACGATCTGATAAGCTGCTGCGCGTCCCGATCCTTCCGGAACTGCCGCCGCAATACGCAGCGCCACGCATGCAGGCGCGGTGGCGGCCGAGGCCAGGCCCACGTGTCCCCGCTCGCGCTGAAGGTCCTGCCGTTCCTGTCCTGGCGTCATCGTGTCGATCGCCGGACGCTGCGCGCCGACGTCCTCGCAGGACTCGTCTCGGCGGTGATGGTGCTCCCGCAGGGGGTTGCGTTCGCGACGCTGGCCGGCATGCCGCCCGAGTATGGGCTCTACGGCGCGATGCTCCCCGCGATCGTCGGCGCGCTGTGGGGATCGTCGTGGCATCTCGTGTCGGGCCCGACCAACGCGACGTCGCTGATGGTGTTCGCGACCGTCGGCGAGCTCGCGGCCCCGTTCACGCCGATCTACGTATCGCTGGTGCTGACCCTGAACCTGATGGTCGGTCTCACCAAGCTCGGGCTGGGCGTCGCCCGCCTCGGGTCGCTGGTCAACTTCATCTCGACCGCAGTCGTGATCGGATTTACGGCCGGCGCCGGGTTCCTGATCATCGGCGCGCAACTGCGCAATTTCTTCGGCATCGACGTCCCGCAGGAGCCCAGCTTCTTCGTGGGTGTCGCGGCATTCCTCGGTCACGTGCGTGATACCGATCCTGCGGCGCTGGCCGTGGGTGTGTTCACGCTCGTCGCCGCACTGGCCGGCAAGCGCTGGTTCGCGCGGGTGCCCTACATGATGACCGGCATCGTCGCCGGCGCGCTGTTCGCACTGCTGCTCGCGCGGCTGGGCTGGGCCAAGGTCGCGACGATCGGTTCGCTGCCCTCGGCGATTCCTCCCGTATCGATGCCCGATTTCACCTGGGAGACCTGGCAGACGCTGGCCCCGCTCGCGCTCGACCTGACGGTGATCGGGCTGTCCGAGGCGATCTCGAGCGCGCGCGCGGTTGCGCTGCGCTCGGGGCAGCGCATCGACGGCAACCAGGAATTCATCGGCCAGGGTCTGGCCAACATCGCAGGCGCGTTCACGTCGAGCTACCCGACGTCCGGGTCGTTCAACCGCACCGGCTCGAACTTCGAGGCGGGGGCGCGCACGCCGCTCGCCTGCGTGTTCTCGGCGGGAATGCTGCTCGTGATCCTGCTGCTGGTGAAGCCGCTCGCGGCCTATCTCCCCGTCGCGTCGATGGCGGCGGTGCTGTTCGTCGTCGCCCGCGGCCTGATCGACACCGACGCGATGCGCCGCGTCTGGAAGACGAGCCGGGGCGACGCGCTGACGCTCATCGTCACCTTCGTCGCGACGCTGACGATCCGCCTGGAAGTCGCGATCCTGGTCGGCGTTCTCGTCTCGCTGCTGGTCTACCTCAACCGGACGACGCATCCGCAACTGGCGCGGGTGCTTCCCGACCGCGAGTCGGTGGAACGGCGCTTCATGCGGGTGGTGCCCGGGGCGCCGCTGTGCCCGCAGCTCGACGTGCTGCGCGTCGACGGCTCGCTGTTCTTCGGCGCCGTCGAGCACCTGCGCGACGAACTCGAGGTCGCACGCCGCGAGCGCTCGGGCATCCGCCACCTGCTGCTCGTCGGCAGCGGCATCAACTTCATCGATGCCGCCGGCGCCGACCTGCTCGTCCACGAAGCGCGAACCATGCGCGACGCCGGCATCACACTGCACCTGTGCAGCCTGAAGCCGCAGGTGCGCGACGTGCTGGAGCACGGCGGGCAACTCGACGAGATCGGCCACGACAACGTCCATCGGGCCAAGGCCGAGGCGCTGCGCGCGATCTACGCCCGACTCGATTCCGCCACCTGCGCGAGCTGCGCGGCGCGGGTGTTCGAGGAGTGCCAGGCGACGCTGCCCGACGGCAGCCCGCGCGACCGGCCGCGGCCCGCATTCGCGCTGCAGGCTCGCTGACGCATTCACGCGCGCCGGTGGTGCGGGTCGGGCGGACCCGGGCCCTGACAAAAATGACGGTTCCGGCGGCGACTTGCTCCGCAGGCGCGATTCCGGTGCTTCAATGTCGCCGCGCGCGGGTGCAGTACGCGGCGTCGGCAGCTTGCCCGAAGGATGGGCGCAGTGTGCGGCGTCAGCAGCTCGCCCGAAGCGCGGTTGCGCAGCCGGTAACGGACGAACACCCGATGCTCTTCAGTCCATCCACGGTCCGGCTCGTCGTCACGAGCATGCTGCTCGCGACATCGCCGTTGCCGGCCGCGTCGCAGGGCAGCGCCGCGACAGTGCCCGCGCAAGGCGATCCTGCCGGCTTGCGGGTCGCGGGGAACGCGGCGACGCCGACGGGCCCCGTTCGCCGGCAGGCGTTCATCGATGCCAGGCTGCAGCTCGAGCGCGAATTCGAAGCGACTTCCCGGATGCGCGACAACGACCTGGTGCGCTATGCGGCGGGGGCTCGGAGCTACCTCGAGGGCGCGACCCGGCTGGCCGACGCCTATCCCGGCCTGCCCGAGGCCCGGTTCTACCGGCGTGATCTCGCGAAAGTCGCCGAGCGCCTCGCGCCGGCGGTGAGGTTCGCGCTTCGCGATCCGGGGCACGCCGTGCGGCTCTACCGGCAGGCCATCGAGCTGTCGCGCGACCTCCCTGGACAGGAGGGCCTTGCGCTGACGGCGAGGATGGGCCTCGCCGACACGCTGCGCTTCGACTTCCGCGACACCGACGCCGCACTGGCTGAATGCACTGAGATGCAGGAGCGCATGGCCGCAGCGAGGCGCTCGTACGGCGACACCGAGGCCATCCTGGAACATGCCGCCGCGGCTTGGCTGCGCGCCGAGATCGCCTACCTTGCGCAGGGCAGACGCCATTCAGCCACGCCGGACCGTGAGGTGCTGGCCGTCATCGCCTTGCTGCTGCAGCAAGGCGCCGAGTCGTTCTCGCGCGATGATCCGGCACTGCAGGCGATGCGGACGGCGATGTCGGCGCGCGCGCCGGACAACGAAGAGCGGGAATCCTTCGCACGGCAGATCGAGTCGCTTTCGCCGTCGCAAACGCGCCTGCCGGCGGTCTTCGATTACCTTCCCGTGCTGCGGACTCCGGAACGCATCGCGGCTTTCATGCGCAGGCACGACCCTTCCGGGTTCCTGTCGGCGGGTGCGTTCGCCGCCTGGCACCTGCTGATGCAGGAGCGGAACGCCGGCGCGGCCCTCGCGCAGCGGAGCGCCGGCCTGCAGATGCTCGCGTGGTCCGCCGGCGACCGGGAAGTGATGTTCGCGGCGGAACGCGCATTGTTCGGCCGCCGCATCGGCGCGGACTTCACTCCCGATCCCCGGTTGTCGAGCCCCGAATCGACATGGAAAGCGTTCCTCGCGGCGATGTCCGCCGGCAGGCTCGAGGACGCATGGAAGTGCACCACGCCGGGCATGCGCAACAAATTCGAGCCCTCCTTCTCGGCGATGAGTGAGACCCAGCTTCGGACCATGGCGAATTCGGTCGTCGAGTTCAGGCGCTCGCTGGAACTCGAAGGAATCGTCGAGGCATCGGTCGTGATGTCGAACGGCCATGCGAGCGCCGTACAGTTCGTCCGCTACGGCAAGGAGTGGCGGATCTCCGAAATGTGAGGCCGACCGCCGCGCGAGCGGCAGGAAGCCGGGCTCAGCCGCCCTTCTTGACGCTGCGCACGCGCAGCGACGGCATCGCGGCGATCACCTTCGCGCCTGCGACGCAGTCGACGAAATAGCGCTTGCGCCCGCCGATGTCCTCCTCGACCAGCCCGTGGATGTCGGTGTCGAAGCCCGGAAACCGCTCGTTGAAGTCCCGCGCGAACTGCAGGTACTTGACGATCTGGCGGTTGAAGCGCTCGCCGGGAATCAGCAGCGGGATTCCCGGGGGATACGGCGTCAGCAGCACGCTGGTGACCCGCCCCTCGAGCTCGTCGATCTCGACCCGCTCGATCTCCCTATGCGCCATCCGCGCGAACGCGTCGGCAGGCTTCATCGCGGGCTCGAGATCCGACAGGTACATCTCGGTGGTCACGCGTCCGATGTCGTTCGCCTTGAAGATGCCGTGGATGCTGTCGCAAAGGTCGCGCAGGCCGATCTTCTCGTAGCGCGGGTGCGCCTGGACGAAATCGGGAAGCACCTTCCACAGCGGCTGGTTCCCGTCGTAATCCGACTTGAACTGCTGCAGCGCGGTGACGAGCGTGTTCCAGCGCCCCTTGGTGATGCCGATCGTGAACATGATGAAGAACGAGTAAAGCCCGGTCTTCTCGACGATGACGCCGTGCTCGGCGAGGTACTTGGTCACGATCGCCGCAGGAATGCCCTGGTCGGAGAAGTCGCCCGACACGTCGAGTCCGGGCGTCAGCACCGTCGCCTTGATCGGGTCGAGCATGTTGAAGCCGGGCGCGATGTTGCCGAAACCGTGCCATTTGTCCTCGGCGCGGATCATCCAGTCCTCGGGATCTCCGGGGCCCTCCTCGGCGAGTTTGTCCGGGCCCCACACCTTGAACCACCAGGAATCGCCGTACTCGTCGTCGACCTTGCGCATCGCGCGCCGGAAGTCGAGCGCCTCCATGATCGATTCCTCGACCAGCGCCGTGCCTCCCGGCGGCTCCATCATCGCCGCGGCCACGTCGCAGGACGCGATGATCGCGTACTGCGGCGACGTCGACGTGTGCATCATGTACGCCTCGTTGAAGCGGTAGCGGTCGAGCTGGCGCGTATCGCTGTGCTGGACGAGGATCTGCGAGGCCTGCGACAGGCCGGCGAGCAGCTTGTGCGTCGACTGCGTGGAGAAGACCAGCGCGTCCTTCGAGCGCGGCCGGTCCTTGCCGATCGCGTGCATGCCGCGGTAGAAATCGTGGAACGCCGCATGCGGCAGCCACGCCTCGTCGAAGTGCAGCGTGTCGATCTTCGTCGACAGCAGGTCCTTGATGGTGTCGACGTGGTACATCACGCCGTCGTAGGTGCTCTGCGTCATCGTCAGGATGCGCGGCTTGGTCTTGACGTGGCGCGCGAACGGATGCTCGCGGATCTTCTTCTCGATGTTCTCCCAGCGGAACTCCTCCAGCGGGATCGGGCCGATCAGGCCCATGTTGTTGCGCGTCGGCGTCAGGAACACGGGGATCGCGCCGGTCATCGTGATCGCGTGCAGCACCGACTTGTGGCAATTGCGGTCGACGACGACGATGTCACCCGGCGCGACCGTCGCGTGCCAAACGATCTTGTTCGACGTCGACGTGCCGTTGGTGACGAAGAACAACTCGTCGGTGCTGAAGATCCGCGCCGCATTGCGCTCGGACGCTGCGACCGGTCCGGTGTGGTCGAGCAGCTGGCCGAGCTCGTCGACCGAGTTGCAGACGTCGGCGCGCAGCAGGTTCTCGCCGAAGAACTGGTGGAACATCTGCCCGACCGGGCTCTTGAGGAACGCGACGCCGCCCGAATGGCCGGGGCAGTGCCACGAATACGATCCGTCGCTGGCGTAGTGGACGAGCGCCCGGAAGAAGGGCGGAGCGAGGCTGTCGAGGTAGCTGCGCGCCTCGCGCAGGATGTAGCGCGCGACGAACTCCGGCGTGTCCTCGTTCATGTGGATGAAGCCGTTCAGGTGCCGCAGGATGTCGTTGGGGATGTGGCGCGACGTCCGCGTCTCGCCGAACAGGAACACGGGGATCTCCGCGTTGCGGAAGCGGATCTCGTCGACGAACTCCCGCAGCTTGGCGAGAGCATCGTGGGTCTGTCCGATCACGCCGGCGAACTCCTCGTCGTCGATCGACAGGATGAACGCCGAGGCGCGGCTCTGCTGCTGGGCGAGGCGCGAGACGTCGCTGTAGCTGGTGACGCCCAGCACGTCGGCGCCCTCGTCCTCCATGGCCTTGCCCAGCGCGCGGATGCCCAGTCCGCTCGCGTTCTCGGAACGATAGTCCTCGTCGATGATGACCACCGGAAAGCGAAATTTCATTCCTGTCTCCGTCGGCACCGGCATCGCGGTGCGCAGATAGTGTCAGACTGGCGCGCGCGCCAAAGTTCCGTCGCGTGCGCGCTGGCGATCCGCCGCGCGCCCGGCGCGAATTGTGCGCCAACTTTGCCGGCGCGAGCGACAATTTTGGCCGTCACCCGTTGGCGACGGCGATTCCGGCGCCCCAGGCGAGCAGCGCGAAGCCGAGCGGCCCGCGCAGATGGCTGCCCCAGGGCAGGTTCTTCTCGGCGGCCATGGCGGCGGCGAGTGCCAGCATCCAGCCCAGGTTGCCCATCCCGACGACGAAGGTCACCAGCATCAGCGCCCAGCAGCAGCCGACGCAGAAGAGACCGTGATCGAGGCCCAGGTGCAGGCTTTCGGCGAGCGGCCGGCGCCCGCGCCAGTGCGAGTTCACGAAACCGAACGGCGACCTGCAGCGCTCGAGGCAGCGGTACTTGAGGGCGCTGAACTGGAACGCCCCGGCGCCGGCGATGACGGCGCTGCCGACGACCCAGCCGTGGGCGACCAACCAGCCGGAAGTCGCCGCGGCCTCGCGCACCGCGGTGTCGATGCCGTAGGCGACCATGCCGAACGCGAGCCACGCCAGCGCGTAGCCGGCCGCAACGGCGGCCACGAGGGCGCCGGCGTCGCTCCTGCCGCCGATGATCCGGCGGAAGAGCGCGAGCAGCGGCAGTATCGTCGGCAGCATCATCGCCGCGATCATCAGGACCCAGGCTAAGACGTAGGCGAGCGCCGGCACCACCCGCTCTCCCGCCGGCACGGCGCGACACACTGCGGCGAGCCAGGCGACATCGGCCCAGGTGCCGTGATCGAGCCAGCCCCGCCACGGGCTCGCGCTCCAGCCGGCCAGTGCCAACCACGCCAGTGCGGCCAGCGCAACGATCAGCGCGAGCGAAAGACGTGCATGCGCGCCGGCCCCGACGCGGCGCAGCGCGCCGGCGGGCGTGGCTGACCTGGCGGGCGTCATGTCGCGTGGCGATCGGCCGGCAGCGCCGGGTGCGCTGACGGCCGATTGCCGCGTCAGGCGTCGAAGCGGAACACGCTTTGCAGCGCGTTGTGGTTCGTGAGGTCGATGTCGATGCCGAGCTTGGCGTTCTTCGAACGGTAGACCGGGGCCCTGCCGACGAACACCGGCGCGCCGGGAACCGTCGAGAACACCGTGTCCGCGAGCGTCGTCGCCTTGCCGCTCGGACCAATGTAGGGCTCGAGCTCGGCGTAGCTGACGTCGCCGACCCTGAGCGTGCCTTTGCCGCCCTTGACGTCGAACTGGATCGGGACCTTCTCGACCGACACCACCTCGCCGACGAGCTTCGCCAGATCGGCGACCGGGCCGCCCTTCTTGCCGGTGTAGACGCCCAGGATCGCTTCTTCCTGCGCCGGCGTGACGGCTTGATCCAGGTAGACCGCGACTCGCCAGTTGCCGGCGAGAATGTTCCCGGGCAGGAACGCGACCAGCGCGATCGTATGCCCGGACACGTCGACCCCGTCGATCGTCCCCTTGTCGAAATGCCAGGCGACGACGGTCTTGCAGGTCTTGCCGTCCGGGTCCTCGCCGATCCAGCATGGGCACAGCACGCGGCAGTCGCAGACTTCGAGTAAACGCCCTTCGAGTTGGTAGCCCATCGTTGCCCCCTCGTCCATTCGCCAGATGTCTCGGTGCCAATCTCCCCGCCGCCTCGGGAATTGCGGCAGCGCCGGCCCATCCTACGCCCGCGTTCCCCCGGCATCCATACGGGTTTTCACGTAGCGCCGGCCGCCGGAGCCCGGAGCCGGCCGGGACGGGTCCGATCCGGCAGCGCTCAGCGGCGGCCGCCGGCGAGGCGGACCGCTTCCGGCCGCGCCCTCAGCCGCGCCATCGCCCACACCCCGACCGCCGGGCCGACCGCCAGCGGGGCGAACGCGTAGCGCCACCCGACCAGAGCGACCAGATGCGGCATCAGGTGGATCGTCGCGAGGGTCAGCGTGAATCCGAGCGCGGTCTGCAGCGTCAGCATGGTCCCGACGCGCGATCGGTCGGCGAGTTCGGCGATCGACGCGGAGAACTGCGCCGAGTCGGCGACGATGCTGATCCCCCACACGATGCAGACCAGGACGACCAGCGCCGGCGCCCCGCCGAAAAGCAGCCCGACCGTCGCCGCGCAAGCGCCGGAGACCGACATCGCGGCGATCGTCAGCGTGGTCCGTCCCAGGCGATCGGCCAGCACCCCCGCCCCCACCGCCCCGATCGCTCCCGATCCGATGGTCGCGAATGCGGCAAGCTTGGCGTCGAGCGTCGCCGAGGCAGCGGGCATGCTGAGCGCAAAGCTCGCGTCCAGGAAGACGCCGATCCACGCCCACATGGCGTAGAGCTCCCACATGTGGCCGAGATAGCCCAGGTTCGCGAGGCGCAGCGGCACGTCGCGCCAGGCCGACAGCACGGCGCGCGGATCGAGCGGCGGCGACGGCGCGCGATTGGGGCCGATGCGGGCGCTGCCGATCAGCAGCGCCGCAGCAAATGCCGCGACCGACGCGGTCGCCACCGGAGCGCGCCACGAATGACCCGCGATCGCGTTGAACAGATGCGGCGACGCCGACCCGAGCGTCAGCGCCCCGACCAGGATGCCGACCATCAGGCCCATGTCGCCTCTCGCCCACGTCGACGCGAGCTTCATGCCGACCGGATAGACGCCGGCCATGCAGATGCCGGTGACCCCGCGCAGCGCGAGCGCGATCCACGACGCGGGGTGGACGACCAGGAGCAGCGCGTTCGCGGCGGCCGCGACCCCGGTCGAAAGCGCGAAGAACCGGCGCGGATCGACGCGGTCGGCGAGCCCCAGGACCGCGCTCGCGATGCAGCCGACGACGAATCCCAGCTGCACCGCGCTGGTCAGCGCCGCCTGGTCGAAGGTCGAAAGGGCGAACTCGGCGGTCAGCGCCGGGAGCACCGCGGACGCGGAAAACCACAGCGACATCGCCGCGACCTCGCACACGGCAATGACGGCGATCGAGCGGAACTTCGCATCGAATGCGTCGGCTTGCCCATCCATTGATGGCTCCCCTCTCCAGCGCCGATCGGGCCCCGGCGGCGTGGCGCGCCCGTGGCCGCGCGCGCAGTCAGCCCGTGGCGGCGGACTGGATCTGCATCAGCAGGTCGGTCTTGGACACCGCCCCGATGAAACGCGGCTGCTCGAGGCTCTCGACGACCGGCAGCCGCTCCCCTTGGTGGGCGAAGAACTTCTGCAACGCGTCGCCGAGCTTCATCTGCGGCGTCAGCAGCGGCATGTCGGTGCGCAGCAGCTCCCCGGCGCCAGGCTCGCCCGGCGGTCCGCCGCCGAGGAGGCGCTGGTTCACGTCGTGGAGCGAGATCACGCCGCGGAACATGCGGTCGCCGTCGAGCACGTACAGGAAGCGCACCGGATGCTCGACGAACGCGCGCCGGATGTCGGCGAATCGCGCGTCGATGCCCACGCAAGGCTGGACGGGCTTGATCAGCTGCGCGATCTCGAGCGACTGCCACGCGCTTTGCGTGCCGCTTCCCTTCTCGCGGTGGGACACGGCCGCGTACATCGGCATGCCGCCGGAGGTCCGCGCGACGAAATAGGCGACGACGCAGGAAAGCATCAGCGGCAGCACGACCTCGTAGGAGAGCGTCATCTCGAAGATCATCAGGATCGCCATCAGCGGTGCACGTGTGCCGGCCGCGAGCAGCGCGCCCATGCCGACGATCGCGTAGGCGAACGGCTGCGAGGTCACCGCAGGCCACGCGGCGTGCGCGGCCTGCCCGAACAGCAGGCCGAGCGCGGCGCCGAAGAACAGCATCGGCGTGAAGATGCCGCCGACCGCGCCCGAGCCCATCGTCGCCGCGGTGGCGACGACCTTGGCGAGCAGCAGGATCAGCACCGCGGGCCAGAGCCACTCGTGGTGCAGCAGCGAGTTGACGACGCTGTAGCCGTTGCCCCAGACCTCGGGGACGTACACGGAGATGCCGCCGACGATCAGCCCGCCGATGCTCATCCGCAGCGCGAGCGGCAAGGGGACGCGGGCGAACCCCCGCTTGGCGTTGTCGAGGAAGCCCAGGAACAGCGGCGCTGCGGCGCCGGCGACCACGCCGAGGCCGACGAACAGCCACATCTCGCGCCCGGCGATCACCGGAAACGGCGGCATCTGGTAGGGCGCGCCGTAATCGGTCAGCGCGCGCATCGACACATTGGAGACGACCGCCGAGACGAGGAGTGGCCCGAAGGTGTCCATCGCGATCGAGCCCAGCACGATCTCGGAGATGAACAGCGCGCCGGCGATCGGTGCGCTGTACGCCGCCGTGATGCCCGCCGCGGCGCCGCAGGCGACCAGCAGCCGCAGCCGCGGCCCGCTCTGCGAAGACGTGCGGCCAAGCATCGAAGCCGTCACCGCTGCGAGCTGCACCATCGAGCCTTCGCGGCCGATCGATCCTCCCGACGCAACGGAAGCGAGCGACGAGAGACTGCGCGCGAGGCTCTCCCGAATCGGAATGCGGCCGTCGCCGATGACGATCGCTTCCATGTAGTCGGACGCCGTGTGCGCCCCGATGAAGCGGCGGGCCGCCTGCAGGATAAGGCCGGCCGCCATGCCGCCGCCGGCCGGAAGGATCAGGCGCTGCCACCACGCAAGCGATCGGGCGGTCTCGACGAGGCTCTTGCTGTGCTCGGACAGCAGCAGCTGGACGAGATGGATGCCCTCGCGAAACGCGATCGTCGCGACCGCGCCGGTGAAGCCGAGGACGGCGGCCCACACCAGGTTGATGTGCGAGCCTTCGGTGCCGAAACGCTCGATGCCCAGCAGCCACCAGCGCTGCAGGCGCGCACGCAGTCCCGGCTTGTAGTGCCCCGCCTCGTCGGGTTCCGGCATGGTCGAGCTGGTCGCGGTCAGCGCGTCAGCGGATTCGCACCGCGTCGATCAGATCTTCGGCAGCGTGACGCCCTGCTGCCCCTGATACTTGCCGCCGCGGTCCTTGTACGACGTCTCGCAGACCTCGTCGGACTCGAAGAAGATCACCTGCGCGACACCCTCGTTCGCGTAGATCTTTGCCGGCAGCGGCGTCGTGTTCGAGAACTCGAGGGTCACGTGTCCTTCCCATTCGGGCTCGAGCGGCGTCACGTTGACGATGATGCCGCAGCGCGCGTACGTCGACTTGCCGAGGCAGACCACCAGCACATTGCGCGGAATCCGGAAATACTCGACGGTGCGCGCCAGCGCGAACGAATTGGGCGGAATGATGCAGACGTCGCCCTTGAAGTCGACGAACGACCCGGCGTCGAAGGCCTTCGGGTCGACGATGGTCGAGTTGATGTTGGTGAAGATCTTGAATTCGTCCGAGCAGCGGATGTCGTAGCCGTAGCTCGACGTGCCGTAGGAGACGATCCGGCGCCCGTCGACCTCGCGCACCTGCCCCGGCTCGAAAGGCTCGATCATGCGGGTCGATTCCGCCATGCGGCGGATCCATCGGTCGGATCGGATGGACACGGGTTTCACTCCGGGGGGCGGCGCGACGGCACGCCCGCCGCTCATGTGTTCTGGACAACGATGCTGGGGAACTTCGACGAAAAGTCCTCGGCCTTCTGCGCGACGGCGACCGCGACCTTGCGCGCGATCGCCCGGTACGCCTCGGCGACGGGGCCGTCGGGATCGGCGACGACCGACGGGCGACCCGAGTCGGCCTGCTCGCGGATGTGGATGTCCAGCGGAAGCGATCCCAGGAACGGCACCTTGTAGTCCTCGCACATCTTATGCGCGCCGCCTTCGCCGAAAATGTGCTCGGCGTGCCCGCAGTTCGAGCAGATGTGGATCGACATGTTCTCGACGATGCCGACGATCGGCACGCCGACCTTCTCGAACATCTTGAGACCCTTGCGCGCGTCGATCAGAGCGATGTCCTGTGGTGTGGTGACGATCACGGCGCCGGTGACCGGCACTTTCTGCGCCAGCGTCAGCTGGATGTCGCCGGTGCCGGGCGGCATGTCGACGACCAGGTAATCGACTTCGCGCCAGTTCGTGTCTTTCAGGAGCTGCTCGAGCGCCTGCGTCACCATCGGGCCGCGCCACACCATCGGCGTATCGGTGTCGATCAGGAAGCCGATCGACATCGCTTGCACGCCGTAGGCTTCGAGCGGCTCCAGCGTCTTGCCGTCGCGCGATTCGGGCCGGCCGGCGATGCCTAGCATCATCGGCTGCGAAGGCCCGTAGATGTCGGCGTCGAGGATGCCGACCGTCGCACCCTCCGCTGCCAGCGCCAGCGCGAGGTTGACCGCGGTCGTCGACTTGCCGACGCCGCCCTTGCCGCTCGCCACCGCGACGATGTTCTTGACGCCGGGAATCAGCTTGACGCCGCGTTGCACCGCGTGCGAGGTCGTCTTCTGCGCCAGGTTGACCGTGACGCGGGCGACGCCGGGCAGTGCCGCGACCGCATCGCGCACCAGTGCGCGCAGCAGGTCGTGCTGGCTCTTCGCCGGATAGCCGATCTGCACGTCGACGACGACATCGCCGCCCTGGACCTGGATCTTCCGGATCGACTTGCCGGCGACGAAGTCCCGGCCGGTATTTGGATCGACGACGGCTCGCAGGCACGCCTCGACGTCCGCTTCTTTGACTGCCATCTCGCATTCGCTCCGAGGAATTAGGGTCGGAAACCGCATCCGATCCAGCCCGTCATTCTAGCCGATCCGCCCCGACGCGCCCGAAGGCCCGCGTGCGCGTTTGCTAGAATCCAATGCCTTCCCCCAGCCAACGCCCGCCGCCCTTCCCCCGACCGCCGATGCCCGCCCCGGCCCGCACGCTGTTCGTGACGACCGCGCTTCCGTACGCGAACGGTCCGTTCCACATCGGCCACATCATGGAGTACATCCAGGCCGACATCTGGGTGCGCTTCCAGCGGATGCAGGGCAACGCCGTGCATTTCGTCTGCGCCGACGACACCCACGGCGCGCCGATCATGCTTAAGGCCGAAAGCGAGGGGATCACGCCCGAGGCGCTGATCACGCGCGTCGGCGAGTCGCACCGCGACGACTGGAAGCGCTACCACATCAGCTTCGACACGACGCACACGACGCATTCGCCGGAGAACGTCGAGCTCGCGCAGTCGATCTACCGTGCGCTCGCCGCGCGCGGGCTCATCGCGACGCGGGCGATCTCGCAGTTCTACGACCCGGTCAAGGGCATGTTCCTGCCCGACCGCTACATCAAGGGCACCTGCCCGAAGTGCGGGGCCAAGGACCAGTATGGCGACGCCTGCGAGGTCTGCGGCTCGACCTACGCCCCGACCGACCTGATCGAGCCGTACTCGACGCTGACCGGGGCCCGCCCGGAGATGCGCGAGTCCGAGCACCTGTTCTTCCGGCTGTCGGCACCCGAGGTCGCCGACTACCTGCAGCGATGGACGGCGGCGCCGGCACCGGGCCAGGCGCTGCAGCCCGAGGTCTTCAACAAGGTGCAGGAGTGGCTGGGCGACGGAGGCCGCAAGCTCGCCGACTGGGACATCTCGCGCGATCCGCCGTATTTCGGCATCGAGATTCCCGACCAGCCGGCGGGCGCGCCACCCAAGTATTTCTACGTCTGGCTCGTCGCGCCGATCGGCTACCTCGCCGCGCTCAAGAAGCATTTCGACTCGGGCGCGGCGCGCGCGCTGGGCGAGAGCCGCAGCTTCGACGCGTTCCTGGCGGACCCCGCGGTCGAGCAGTATCACTTCATCGGCAAGGACATCGTCTATTTCCACACGCTGTTCTGGCCGGCGATGCTGCACTTCGCCGGACGCAAGACGCCGAACAACATCTTCGTGCACGGCTTCATCACCGCCTCCGGCGAGAAGATGTCGAAGTCGCGCGGCACCGGCATCTCCCCCCAGCGCTACATCGAGCTCGGCCTCGATCCCGAGTGGCTGCGCTACTACATCGCGGCCAAGCTCAACTCGCACGTCGAGGACATCGACTTCGGCCCCGACGATTTCGTCGCACGCGTCAACAGCGACCTGATCGGCAAGTACGTCAACATCGCGAGCCGCGCCGCGACCTTCATCTCGCGCCACTTCGATGGCGTGCTGGCGACCCCGGCCGAATCCGCGAACGACCGCGCCAATCGCCTGACCATCTCGCAGATGGATGCCGAGGCCGCGCGGGCGAACTACGAGGCGCGCGAGTTCGGCAAGGTGCTGCGCGACGCGATGAAGATCGCCGACCGCATCAACGAGGCTTTCGACGCCGCGCAACCCTGGGTGCTCGCGAAGGATCCCGCAAGGCGCGACCGGCTGCAAACCGCGTGCTCGCAGGCGCTGCAGGGCTTCCAGCTTCTCTCCGTCATGCTGTCGCCGGTGCTGCCGCAGGTCGCCTCGCGCGTCGCGCGCGAGCTCTTCGGACTCTCGCGCGATTTCACCTGGAAAGATGCGTGGGCCGAGCCCGCGCGCATCGGCCCCTATCGCCACCTGATGACCCGCGTGGAGCCGAAGCAGGTCGATGCGCTGCTGGGGGCGGTGCCCCTCACCCCCAGCCCCTCTCCCGGCGACGGGAAAGGGGTCGGGGGCGAGGGCCCGGCACAGATCACCATCGAAGATTTCTCCCGAGTCGACCTGCGCATCGCCCGCATCGTCGCGGCGCAGGCCGTCGAAGGCGCCGACAAGCTCGTCCGGCTGACGCTCGACGTCGGCGAGGCGAAGCCGCGGACGGTATTCGCGGGCATCAAGTCGGCCTACGCCCCGAAAGCATTGGTCGGAAGGCTGACGCCGATGGTCGCGAACCTCGCGCCGCGCAAGATGCGCTTCGGCGTGTCCGAAGGCATGGTGCTTGCCGCGTCCGGCGACGGACCCGGCATCTACCTGCTCGCGCCCGATGCGGGGGCCGTGCCGGGAATGCGCGTCAAATGAACGACGACGAGCCTGCCCACCTGCGGGCAGCGCAGGTGCCCTCACCCCCAACCCCTCTCCCGCTTGCGGGAGAGGGGCAGAGGTGAGGGGACCCCAGTGCCAACCTCCCCGCTCGCACTGATCGGCATCGCCGCCACGGCGTGGCTTGCGATCGGTGCGGCGGGGTTGATCAGGCCGCGCAGCCTGCGCGCGGTCCGCACGCTGTTCCCGCTGGGCGCCGTGGTCGGCGTGGCGGTCGCGGTCATCGCCTGCGTCGCCCTCGCGCTCCCGTCCGAATCGGCGGTGCTGCCGCTCGGCCTGCCCGACCTGCCGTTCCATCTGCGCGTCGACGCCCTGTCGGCGTTCTTCCTGGTGCTGCTGGGCAGCGCCAGCGCCGCGATCTCGCTGTTCTCGGCCGGTTACTTCCGCAGCGGCTCGGGAACGGCGCCGGGGCTGATCTGCTTCCGGTACCACGCGTTCGTCGCAGCGATGGCGCTGGTGCTGATCGCCGACGACGCGTACGTGTTCATGGTCGCGTGGGAGACGATGGCGCTCGCCTCGTATTTCCTGGTCACGACCGACCACAGGATCCCCGAGATCCGCCGCGCGGGCTTCCTGTACCTGCTGATCGCGCACGTCGGCGCGATCGCGATCCTGCTGTGCTTCGGCGTGCTGCAGGGCGGCCATGGCGATTACACATTCTCGGCGATGCGCGCGATCTCGCTGCCGGGGTGGTGGGGAAGCGCGGCGTTCTTCCTGGCCCTGTTGGGCTTCGGCGCCAAGGCCGGGCTGCTGCCCCTGCACATCTGGCTGCCCGAGGCGCATCCGGCCGCGCCTTCGCCGGTATCGGCGCTGATGAGCGGCGTGATGCTCAAGACCGCGATCTACGGCCTGTTGCGCGTGACCTTCGACCTGCTCGGCTCCCAACTCTGGTGGTGGGGTGCGATCGCGCTGGCGCTGGGCCTGCTGAGCGCGCTGTTCGGCGTCATCTTCGCGGCCGCGCAGACCGACATGAAGCGTCTGCTCGCCTACTCGTCGATCGAGAACATCGGCATCCTGGTCGCTGCGATGGGGCTTGCCATCCTGTTCAAGACCAATGCCAAGCCGCTGCTCGCGGCGATCGCGCTCGCAGCGCTGCTCTATCACGCGCTGAACCACGCGATGTTCAAGAGCCTGCTGTTCCTCGCGACCGGCTCGGTGCTGCATGCGACCAAGGAGCGCAGCCTCGGCAAGCTTGGGGGGCTGATCCACCGGATGCCCTGGGTCGCGTGGCTGGCACTCGCCGGGACGCTGGCGAGCGCCGGGCTGCCGCCGTTGAACGGATTCGTGTCCGAATGGCTGCTGCTCCAGGCGTTCCTGTTCACGCCGACGTTGCCGCAGTCGTTCATCAACATGCTGGTGCCGCTCGCCGCGGCGGCGCTGGTGCTGGCCGTCGCGCTGGCCGGCTACGTGATGGTCAAGTTCTACGGCGTGATTTTCCTCGGCCGGCCGCGCGAGGCGAGCCTCGCCTACGCGCACGACGCCGGGGGTTTCGAGCGCGCCGGACTCGTCGCGCTTGCTGCCGCCTGCGTGCTTCTCGGGATCTTTCCCGCGACGGTCCTGGGCGCGATCGACCACGTCACCGCGCAGCTCGTCGGGTCGGCGGCCAGCGGCGGCGACACGAGCTGGCTGCTGCTGGCCCCGCTCGGCGCCGAGCGCTCGAGCTACAGCCCGCTGATCGTGCTGGGGGCGATCGTCGGGGCAGTGCTGATCACCATCCAGCTCGTCCACCGTATGTGGCACGGCCGGGTGCGCCACGCGCCGGCGTGGGATTGCGGCTTCCCGCTGCAGACGCCGAGGATGCAGGACACGGCGGAGGGCTTCGGCCAGCCGATCCGGCAGGTCTTCGAGCCTTTCTTCCGGATCGAGCGCCACCTGCCTTCGCCGTTCGATACCCATCCGCGCTATTCGGTGACGGCAACCGATCACTGGTGGCAGTGGCTGTACCTGCCGATCGCACGCGCTGCCGACGCAGTCGCACGGTTGTTCGGCCTAATCCAGCGCGGCCGCATCTCGGTATACCTGACCTACAGCTTCGTCACGCTGCTGGCGCTGCTGCTCTTCGTCCTGTGACGCCCACCGGCCTCCTGTTCCAGCTGCTGCAGATCGTCGTCGCGCTCGCGCTGGCGCCGCTCCTGATCGGCTGGGTCAACCAGTGCCGCGCATGGCTTTCGAACCGCAGCGCACCGCCACTGACGCAGCCCTACCGGACGATCCGCAAGCTGTTCACCAAGGATGCGGTCGTCGCCGACAACGCGTCGCCGATCTTCCGCATCACGCCCTACATCGTGTTCGGCGCGATGTGCTGCGCGGCGGCGATCGTGCC
>DAHUXO010000305.1 GCA_027307095.1 Betaproteobacteria bacterium
TCCATACCGCCAACGTGGCCCGCACCCCGCCGAACAGCACGCGCCCCGAGGCACCCTCCCCTGCCGCCGAAGAGCGCGAAGGCCCCTCCAAGACGCAGCGCAAGCACGAGATGCACGCGCTGCAGGACCTGGGCCGGACCCTGGTCGGCCTCGACCCGGGACGCCTCGCGACGCTGGCGCTCCCCGAGCGCCTGGTCGACGCGATTGCCCTGCTGCGCAAGGTCAGCAAGCACGAAGCGCGAAGGCGCCAGCTGCAGTACATCGGCCGCCTGATGCGCGATGTCGACCCCGCGCCGCTGCGCGAGGCGATGTCCGCATGGGACAAAGGCAGTGATCGGGACCGTGCGCGCTTCGCGGCCACGGAGCGCTGGCGCGACCGCCTGCTGGACGATCCGGAAGGACTCGACGCGTTCGTCGCGGCGCATGCCGGGGCGCCGCGCGCTGCAATCGCCCAATTGATCGTGGACGCCCGCGCCGAGCGGCTGCGCGGCGCACCGCCCCGCAGGTTCCGCGCGCTGTTCCGCGAGATCAAGCGCATCATCGACGCCGTACAGGATTGAAAGCCACATTCCCATGAACGACGACTCGCTGCTCATCGGCCTGGTTTCGATTTCGGATCGCGCATCGTCGGGTGTCTACGTCGATCAGGGCCTTCCCGGGCTCACCGCCTGGTTCCAGTCGGCGCTGAAGACGCCATGGCGCGTAGAATCGCGGCTCATTCCCGATGAACAGCCGGTGATCGAGCGGACGCTGGTCGAGCTCGTCGACATCGCGCGATGCGACCTGGTGCTGACCACGGGAGGGACTGGCCCCGCGCCGCGCGACGTCACGCCCGAAGCCACGCTGGCCGTCGCGCACAAGGTGCTGCCGGGCTTCGGCGAGCGGATGCGCCAGGTGAGCCTGCGCTACGTTCCGACGGCCATCCTGTCGCGGCAGGTCGGCGTCATCCGCGGCAGCGCATTGATCCTGAACCTTCCCGGGCAGCCGAAAGCGATCAAGGAGACGCTCGACGGCGTGTTTCCCGCCGTCCCCTACTGTCTCGACCTGATCGGCGGTCCGTACGTCGAAACCCACGACGACGTGTGCAAGGCGTTCCGTCCGAAGTCGGCGATCCGGCCCGCAATTACTGCGGCCCAGTAGCCGGGCAGGCGCAGCCTGCAACGACCCCGGACGGGCCGCATTTGCCGGCGCAGGACCGACACGCTCTATCGGTGCACGCCGGGGAACATGGCCAACCCGACGAGCGCCGCAATCGCGACCAGCACCGGCTCGGGCAGCTTCTTCACCTTCCAGATCGCCCCAACGGCGCAGATCGCGATAACTGCAGTCGTCGCATCGACGATCGTTCGCTCCGCCAGCACGATCACCGCGCCTGTGATCGCGCCGATCGCCGCGGCGGTGACTCCGTTCACGAACGCAAGCAGCGGTGGCCGCCGCCCATATTTCTTGAAATACGGCGCCGGCAAGACCGTGAACAGGTAGCACGGCAGGAACGTCCCCAGCGCGGCCACCGTCGCACCCGGCATTCCCGCGATCAGGTAGCCGATGAACCCGACAGTGATGACCACCGGCCCCGGCGTGATCATCGCGACCGCCACTGCGTCGACGAACTGGCGCTCGTTCAGCCACTGGTGGTCGTGGACCACGCCACTGTAGAGGAACGGCACGATCGCGAGGCCGCTGCCGAACACGAACGCACCGGCCTTCGCGAAGAAAGCGCCGAGTTGCGCGAGCAGTGTCCAGTCGATCCCTGTCACGATCGCGGCTGCGGCCGGTCCGTGCGCACCGAGCGTCGACGACACGAGCACGCTCCCGTGGGTCGCGAGCCCCGCGGCCGCAGGCGCGGAGTTCCTGCCGAACCAGCGCGTAGGCGGCGCGCGAACCAGCCAAACCAGGATGCCTGCGGCAATGAACAGCCACGCCCGCTCTGATTGCGTCCACACGGTGATCACCGCTGCGACAACGTAGATCGCCCACAGCAGCCGATCGCTGCCGACGTTGCGCCGCGTCAGCTTCCAGGCACTGATCGCGATGATGCCGACCACCGCCGCGCCCACGCCGTAGAAAGCGGCCTGCATCCACGGCAGCCCGCCATAGCGCAGATAGGCCCAGCCGATGCCGACCACCATGGCGAACGACGGCAGGACGAACGCGATGCCCGCCACCGTCGCGCCGACGATGCGGTGATGCACGTATCCCAGGTACATCGCGAGCTGCGCAGCGAGGGGACCCGGCATCAGCTGCGCCAGAGCGAGGCCCTCGCGGTAGTCGTCCTCCCCGATCCACCGGCGGGTCTCGACCAGGTCGCGGTACATGTACCCGACCAGCGCCACGGGTCCGCCGAAGCCGATCGCCCCGAGCTTCAGGAAGTAGAGCGCGAGCTGGTGAAGCGAGAACGGCGGGCGCTCGCTCATCGTGTCGTCCCGCGATGCTTCGGCGCCGGCGACGGCGCAGCGCGCGAAGCCGGATCCTGGCGATAGAAGCGCGCGAACTCCCGGTAGACCTCGGGATAGCTGCGCCGCAGCAGCAGCGGCTCGGCGAAGAATACCTCCGACAGCACGGCGAAGAATTCGCCCGGGCTCTCGGCCGCGTAGGGATCGATCGCCGTGCGCTCGCCGCT
>DAHUXO010000323.1 GCA_027307095.1 Betaproteobacteria bacterium
GTCTTCCATACCGGCGACCTCGGCATCTGGTGGTGGGAACCTGCGCGCGGCGTCGTCCGCCTGCTCTACGGCTACGAGCACGGCAATCGCCTGGCGAAGGTCGAGATCCCCGTCGGCGAGGACGATTCCCCGGGCGGCAGCGCACCGTACCGGATCCTGGTCCGCCGCGAGGTCCTGGTCGCCGGCAATTACGCCGAGCAGGACACGTGCGGGTTCAGGACCGTTCCCGGCACCGACCGCAGCCTGTCGACGATCGGCGTGCCGATGGTCGCCGGCGACCGTGCGATCGGCGCCATCATCCTCGAAGACCACGAGCGCGAGCACGCCTTCGGTCCGATCGAAGTGCGCCTCGTCACGACGATCGCCGCGGGCCTCGGAGTCGCGCTCGAGAATGCGCGGCTCTTCAACGAGACGCAGCGACTCTTGAAGGAGACCGAGCAGCGCAACGCCGAGCTCGCCATCATCAACAGCGTCCAGGAGGGCCTCGCGTCCAAGCTGGACATGCAGGCCATCTACGACCTGGTCGGCGAGAGGCTGAGCGAGGTCCTGAATTCGCAGGACATCGACATTCGACTATACGATGCGGCGACGAACCAGGTCTTCTTTCCGTATCTGAAGGATCGCGGTCGGCGGATCCACGCGCCACCCCTGCCGCTGGGAGGAGTTGCGAGGGTCGTGGTCGAGTCTGGGCAGACCTGGCTCGTCAACCGCGACATGGAACGCCGGATGGCGGAGATCGGGTCGAGGAATATTCCCGGCACGCAGATGGAGAAGTCGTTCGTCGCGGTGCCCATCGTCGCTGGCAGTCGCGTCGTCGGGATGGTCGGCGTCGGCGACTATGAAAGGGAAGATGCCTTCGACAACTCGAGCGTCAGGCTGCTGCAAACGGTCGTCTCCGCGATGGGCGTGGCGCTCGAGAACGCACGGCTGTTCGACGAGACTCAGCGCCTGCTGAAGGAGACCGAGCAGCGCGCCGCGGAGCTCGCGATCATCAACAGCGTCCAGGCCGCTCTCGCCGCCGAGCTCAACATGCAGGGGATCTACGACGCAGTTGGCGACAAGATCCGCGAGATCTTCCAGCAATCCGACATGGATATCCGGATCTGGGACGCCCGAACCGGAATGATCCACGTTCCGTACTGCTACGAGAACGGGCGGCGAATGGAAATCCCTTCGCGTCTGCTTTCAAAGACGGGATTCGCTGCGCACGTCCTCCGTACCCGCGAGGCGCTCGTCATCAACGAGGACATGGTCGGAAACGTAGCGCGCTACGGTAGTGCGGTCGTTCCGGGGACCACGATGGACAAATCGGCCGTCTACATGCCGCTCGTGTCCGGCGACCAGGCGCGCGGCTTGATCACGTTGTCGAACTACGAGCGTGAGCAGGCATTCAGCGACTCCGACGTGCGCCTGCTGCAGACTCTCGCCAACAGCATGAGCGTGGCGCTGGAGAACGCCCGCCTGTTCGACGAGACCCAGCGCCTGCTGAAGGAGACCGAGCAGCGCAACGCAGAATTGGCGGTGATCAACAGCGTCCAGCAGGGCATGGCAGGGTCGCTCGACTTCCAGGGCATCGTCGACCTGGTGGGCGATACGCTGCGCGAAGTCCTGAAGACCGAAGACATCGGCATACGCTGGTTCGACGACAAGGCGAGGATCGTCCACTACCTCTATGATTACGAGCACGGGGAGCGGCTCACGATACCCTCCGCTCCCCCGAAGACCGGCTGGGAGGCGCTGACCTCGTGGCGCACGCCGCGCGTCCTCAACACGCAGGCCGAGATGGCGGCGCTGGGCACGGTTCCGGGAACCGACCTCGGCAAATCGTCGGTGAGCGTGCCGATCATCGGCAGCGACCGCGTGATCGGCGCGATCATGGTCGAGAACCACCAGCGCGAATACGCGTACAGCGATTCCGACGTCCGCCTGCTCACGACCGTCGCGGCGAGCATGGGCGTGGCGCTGGAAAGCGCGCGGCTGTTCGACGAAACGCAGCGGCTGTTCAAGGAGAGCGAGCAGCGGGCGGCGGAACTGGCGATCATCAACAGCGTCCAGCACGCGCTCGCCGCCGAGCTCAACATGCAGGGTATCTACGACGCCGTCGGCGACAAGATCCGCGAGATCTTCGGCCGGGCGGACGTGAGCATTCGCATCTACGACCCGCAGACGGACATGCTGCATTTTCCCTACGTCTACGAAAACGGGACGCGGATCGCCATCGAGTCCGAGGCGCTCGGCGATACCGGTTTCACGGCCCACGTCCTGCGCACCCGCGCGCCGCTGGTCATCACTGAGAACATGGCGCGCGAAGCGGTGCGATACGGCAGCTCCACGATCCCCGGCACGCGGATGGAGCAATCGGTGATCTACGTGCCGCTGGTAGCTGGCGAGCAGGCGCGTGGGTTGATCACGCTTGCCAACTACGAGCGTGAGCGTGCGTTCGGCGACTCCGACGTGCGCCTGCTGCAGACGCTGGCCAACAGCATGAGCGTGGCGCTGGAGAACGCGCGCCTGTTCGACGAGACGCAGCGGCGCACGCGCGAGGCGGCGGCGCTGGCGGAGGTTGGCCGCGACATCTCGTCGACGCTCGAGCTTGCGACCGTGATGGACCGCATCGCGCAGCACGCGAAGGGTCTGCTCGCCGGCGACACCAGCGCGATCTTCCTGCCGGAGACCGATCCCTCGGTATTCCGTGCGATCGTCGCGACGGGCAACATTGCAAGCGAGATCAAGGCGACGACAATCCACGTCGGCCAGGGCATCATCGGCAGCCTGGTGCAAAGCGGTCGCGCCGAATTCGTCAACGACACCCAGTCCGACCCGCGTGCGGTGCAGATCGCCGGGACCGACAAGCAGGACAACGAGCGGATGATCGTCGCCCCGTTGAAGGCGGGCGACGCGGTGAAGGGCGCGATGGCGGTGTGGCGCACGGGCGGGCAGCCGTTCAGCGCCACCGAGCTCGAGTTCCTGGTCGGGCTTTCGCTGCAGGCCACGGTGGCGATCCAGAACGCCCGCCTGTTCGCGGAAGCCGAACGGCGTGCGGCGGAGCTCGCAACCATCAACACCGTGTCGCAGCGCCTGGGCGACCAGCTCGAGGTCGACGCACTGATCGAGCTGGTCGGCGATGAGATCCGGGGCGTCTTCAAGGCCGACATCGCGTACGTCGCACTGCTCGATCGCTCCACCGATGCGATCAGCTTCCCGTATCAGTACGGCGACACGATGCAGCCGCTGAAGCTCGGCGAGGGGCTGACCAGCAGGATCATAACGACCGGCAAGGCACTCATCTTCAACTCGGATATCGCCAGGCACCGCGAGGAGCTGGGGTCGCGCCTCGTCGGCAAGGCGTCGAGGTCCTACCTCGGCGTTCCCATCCTGGTCGCAGGCGAGTGCCTGGGGGTCATCAGCGTGCAAAGCACCGAGCGCGAGGGCGTCTACAGCGACGACGACCGGCGCCTGCTCGAAACCATCGCCGCCAACGTCGGCGCGGCGCTGCAGAACGCGCGCCTGTTCAAGGAGACCCGGGAAGCGCTCGAGCAGCAGCGCGCCTCCGGTGAGGTCCTCACCGCGATCTCGAGCTCGATCGCCGACCCCAAGCCGGTGTTCGACCGGATTCTCGAAAGCTGCGTGCGACTGTTCGCGGGTACCGCGATCACGATCAACCTGGTGGGCGACGACGGCCTGGTCGACATCGTCGCCTATCACGGCCCGGGGAGAGAGCAGCTGCAGCAGTTCCTCGAGCGCAAGCCGCTTGCGGGCGATACGGCATCGGGGCAGGCCATCGTCGAAGGCAAGGTCGTGCATCTGCCCGACGTGATCAACGGCAAGGACGTTCCGCCCGGCACGCAACGCGCCTGCGTGCTGATCGGCGTGAAGGCGATGATGCTCGCGCCGATGCTCTGGGAGGGCCGCGGCATCGGCTCGATCGGCGTCGGCCGCGACTTCGCCGGCCCGTTCTCGGACAAGGAGATGGCGCTGCTGAGGACATTCGCCGACCAGGCGGTGATCGCGATCCAGAACGCGCGGCTGTTCAACGAGACGCGAGAGGCGTTGCAGCGGCAGACTGCGACCAGCGAGATCCTGCGCGTGATCAGCAGTTCGGTCGCGGATGCGCGGCCAGTGTTCGACAAGATTCTGGAGAGTTGCAAGCACCTCTTCGGCAGCGACGAAATGGACGTCCTGGTGGTCGACGATGCGGGACAGCTCCAGATCGCCGCGTACATCGGCAAGGTGCACGACATCGTGGCCGCCAGCTTCCCGGCGCCGGTGGAATTGACGCCGGCCGGGCGCGCGATCCGCGAGCGCCGGGTCGTGCACTACCCGGATGCCGTGAACGGCGACGACGTGCCGGGCGTGGTGCGCAAGATCTCCAAGATCGCGGGCTATCATTCGATGGCGTTCGCGCCGATGCTGTGGGAGGACCGCGGCATCGGCGCCGTCGGCGTGGCGCGCTCCCGCGGCGCGTTCTCGGCGAAGGAGCTGTCGACGCTGCAGACATTCGCCGACCAGGCGGTGATCGCCATCCAGAACGCGCGCCTGTTCAACGAGACGCAGGAGGCGCTGGCGAGGCAGACGGCCACTTCCGACGTGTTGCGGGTGATCAGTGAATCCCCCACCGACGTGCAACCGGTGTTCGACATCATTGCCGAGCGCGCGGCTTCGCTGACCGGGGCGCGCTACTGCCTGGTGACCCGGTTCGACGGCGATTTCCTGCACCTCGCGAGCCTGCATGGCGTCAGCGCGGCAGGTACGGAAGCGCTGCGAGCGGCGTGGCCGCAACGGCTGAAAGGCAGCACGTCGATCGCGGCGCGAGCGATCCGCCAGCGCGGCGTGGTCAATGTGGCCGACCTGCTGGCGGAATCCGATGCCGATTACGCGCCGGAGATGAAGCGCGTGGTCGAACTCGCCGGATTCCGCAGCGGCTTGAGCGTGCCGATGCTGCGCGACCAGCAGATCGTCGGCGCGATCACCGTCAACCGCGCCGAGACCGGTCTCTACGCCGCAAAGGAGGTTGCGCTGCTGCAGACCTTCGCGCGCCAGGCCGTGGTGGCCATCGAGAACGTGCGCCTGTTCAATGAAACGAGGGAAGCGCTCGAGCAGCAGCGTGCCTCCTCCGAGGTGCTCGCCGCGATCAGCAGCTCGATCGCCGACACCGCTCCGGTGTTCGACAAGATCCTGTCGAGCTGCGAGCATCTGTTCGCAGGCAGGGTGATTGCGATCGAGCGCGTCGACGACGCCGGGACCATTCGCATCGAGGCCTACCGGGGCCCCAACCCGGCGCACGACATTACCGTGATCGGGCCGGTCGCTACCGACGCGTCCATCAGCGCGAACGCGATCGCATCGAGGACCGTGCAGCACGTGCCCGACATCGCCGGCGGCGATGATGTTCCGGCGTTCAGTCGCGACGCGTACCGGGCGGTCGGTGTCAGGTCCGTGATCGTCGCCCCGATGCTCTGGGAAGGACGCGGTATCGGCGTCATCAGCGTCGGCCGTGCGAGCACCGGCCCGTTCTCGGACAAGGAGATCGCGCTGCTCAAAACTTTCGCCGACCAGGCCGCGATCGCCATCCAGAACGCGCGCCTGTTCGCCGAGGCGCAGGAGGCGCGCGCGGCAGCCGAGACCGCGAACGAAGCGAAGAGCGCGTTCCTCGCCACGATGAGCCACGAGATCCGCACGCCGATGAACGCGGTCATCGGGATGAGCGGCCTGCTGCTCGACACCGAGCTCGATGCCGAGCAGCACGACTACGCGGCGACCATCCGCGACTCCGGCGACGCGCTGCTCACGATCATCAACGACATCCTCGATTTCTCGAAGATCGAGGCCGGGCGCATGGACATCGAGGCGCATCCGCTCGACCTGCGCGATTGCGTCGAGTCGGCGCTGGACCTCGTCACCGCGCGGGCGGTCGAGAAGCACCTCGACACCGCGTACGTGTACGAGGGCGAGGTCCCCGCCGCGGTGGTGAGCGACCTGACCCGGTTGCGGCAGATCCTCCTGAACCTGCTGTCCAACGCCGTGAAGTTCACCGAGCAAGGCGAAGTCGTGCTGACCGTGGCATCGCAGCCGCGCAGCGACGGCAAGGTCGAGCTCACGTTCGCCGTTCGCGACACCGGCATCGGGCTGACGGCCGAAGGCATGAGCCGGCTGTTCCAGTCGTTCTCCCAGGCCGATTCGTCGACGACGCGGAAGTACGGCGGCACCGGACTCGGGCTCGCCATCAGCCGCCGCCTCGCCGAGCTGATGGGCGGGCGCATGTGGGCCGAAAGCGACGGCGAAGGCAAGGGTTCGACGTTCTACTTCACCATCGTCGCGCCGGTCGGTGAGCTGCCGCCGGCGCGACAGCGCGATTTCGTCGGCGTGCAGCCGGCGCTGCAGGCCAAGCGGGTGCTGATCGTCGACGACAACGCGACCAATCGCCGCGTACTGGACCTGCAGACCTCGAAGAGGGGCATGGAATCGCGGTCCTCGGAGTCGCCACGGGAGGCGCTGCGCTGGCTCGACCAGGGCGAGACTTTCGACCTGGCGATCGTCGACATGCACATGCCGGAGATGGACGGCGTTGCGTTGGCCGGGGAAATCCGCGAGCGGCGGCCGAAGCTCCCGCTGGTCCTGTTCAGTTCGCTCGGACGCCGGGAGGCCGGCGACAACGACAAGCTCTTCGACGCCTTTCTGGCCAAGCCGGTGCGCCAGTCGCAGCTCTTCGACACGCTGGTGGGGCTGGTTGCGCACGACGAGGTTCCGAAGGCCACCACTGCCGGGACCGCGGCCCCGCGCATCGACCCGGAGATGGCGTCCCGCCACCCCCTGCGCATCCTGCTGGCCGAGGACAACGTCGTGAACCAGAAGCTCGCGATGCGCATCCTGCAGCAGATGGGTTACCGTGCCGACCTCGCGTCCAATGGCCTGGAAGCGGTCGAGTCGGTCGGACGCCAGACCTACGACGTCGTGCTGATGGACGTGCAGATGCCCGAGATGGACGGCCTCGACGCGTCGCGCGAGATCTGCGCCCGCTGGAGTCCGCAGGAGCGCCCACGCATCGTCGCCATGACCGCCAACGCGATGCAGGGCGACCGCGACATGTGTCTTGCCGCAGGCATGGACGACTATCTGACCAAGCCGATCCGCGTCGAGCGGCTGGTCGAAGCACTGTCCCAGGTGCCGGGACGAGGAAGCCGCTGACATGATAAACCGAACCATCGATGTCGCGACCTTCGAGGAGCTGAAGGCGACCGCCGGCGCCGAATTCGTGCGCGAGCTCGTCGACACGTTCCTGGTCGAGGCTCCGGCAATGCTCGCGGAGCTTCGCGACGCGTTCGCAGCGGGCGATGCGGAGCGTTTCCGTCGCAGCGCCCACTCGCTGAAGTCGAACGGCAACACC
This sequence comes from Betaproteobacteria bacterium, assembly GCA_027307095.1. GTDB lineage: Bacteria > Pseudomonadota > Gammaproteobacteria > Burkholderiales > Casimicrobiaceae > VBCG01. Next base: position 7,385 of record DAHUXO010000323.1, read on the forward strand.
TTCGGCGCACTGACCCTGGGCGCGATGGCGCGCGAGCTGGAGCTCGGCGGGCTCGGCCCGGTGCAGCAGGCGCGGGGCGCACCGCTCGCCGCGCTCGCCCGGGAGTACCAACTCGTCGCGCAGGCGCTGACGGAGCTTGCGCGTGCGTGAGGGCGCCCATCGCGGCGCGCGCCTGCTGCTGGTCGACGACAACAAGGTCAACCGGCTGCTGCTCGCGCGCAACCTCGAGCTGCAGGGGCTCGACGTCGCAGCAGCCGCGAACGGTCGGGTCGCGCTGGAGATGCTCCGGAGCGAAGCCTTCGACCTGCTGCTGCTCGACATCGAGATGCCCGAAATGAACGGCTTCCAGGTGCTCGAGCAACTCGCCAAGGACCTCCAGTTGCGTGATCTCCCGGTCATCGTCACGTCGTCGCTGGAAGGCCTCGACAACGTCGTGCGCTGCATCGAGTTGGGTGCCGAGGACTACCTGCAGAAGCCGGTCAATCCCGTGCTGCTCAAGGCGCGCATCGGCGCGAGCCTCGAGAAGAAGCGCCTGCGCGACCAGCAGAAGGAGCTGGTGCGCCGCTTTGCGACCCCGGAAGTGGCGCAGGACATGCAGGAGTCCGGTTTCGCGCTGGGCGGCAGGCGGGTCGAGGGCTCGGTCATGTTCGCCGACATCCGCGGCTTCACGTCGCTCGCCGAATCGCAGCCACCCGAGGAGACGATCGAGCTGCTCAACACCTGGTACACGCTGATGTTCGACGCCATCAGCAGCCACGGCGGAATCGTGAGCCAGATCGCCGGCGACGGGCTGATGGCCCTTTTCGGCGCGCCGCTGCCGCTGCCCGACCATTGCGGTGCGACGGTGCGCGCCGCGCTCGAAATGCTCGAGATGATCGAATTGTTCAATGTCGAGCAAGCCGGTGCGGGCAAGCCGCAGATCCGCATCGGCATCGGCATCGCGTCGGGCGACATGGTGGCGGGCTACACCGGCACCAACGAGCGCGCCACCTACACCTGCATCGGCGACACCGTGAACCTCGCCTCGCGCCTCGAAGCGCATACCAAGGTCGCCGGGCGCCAGATCCTGATCGATGGCGTGACCCGCGCCGGGCTCGGCGGCTCGATCGACGTCGAGGCACTGGGTCCGGTGAGCATCCGCGGCAAGGCGCAACCCGTCGACGTTTACGCGCCGAAACGCAATCTTACGGAGCCGTCCCCCCCATGAGCGAGCCCACGTCACCCCCAGCGAGCGAAGAAGCGAAGAAGCGACTCCGCGAGAAGGTGGACAAGCTGCTCGCCCGCGAGCCGGCGCGGAGCGAGTCGAGCATCACACTCAACGGGCACACACTGAGCTACCGCGCCCTCGCCGAATTCGTTCCGGTTGCCGCCGCGGGCGTCGACGACAAGCGCGGCGAGCCCGAGGCGGCGATCTTCACCACCTCGTACCTGCTCGATTCGGTCGACGCCGCGACCCGGCCCGTATGCTTCGTGTTCAACGGCGGCCCGGGATCGTCGTCGATCTGGCTGCATCTCGGCGCGCTCGGACCCAAGCGCGTGGTGATCCGCGAGGACGGGACGATGCCCCCGCCGCCGTACACGGTGACCGACAACCTCGAGTCGTGGTTCGAGCACTTCGACCTCGTGTTCGTCGATCCGCCGCACACCGGCTACTCGATAACCGCCAGCGAGGACGCGCGCCGGAAGATGCTCTCGGTCGACGGCGACGTGGAGGCGCTCGCCGAATGCATTCGCACCTGGCTCGGGCGCCATCAGCGCTGGCGCTCGCCGGTGTTCGTCGCCGGCGAAAGCTACGGCACGACGCGCGGCGCCGCGCTCGCCGACAAGCTGCAGGACATCGGGGTCGCGCTCTCGGGGCTCGTGCTGGTCTCCTGCGCGATGGACCTGCAGAGCATCGTCTTCGCCCCGCGCAACGACCTGCCCTACGCGCTGTTCCTGCCCGCGTTCGCCTGCGTCGCGCAGTACCACGGCAAGCTGAAGGGCGCCCTCGCCGAGTCGCCGGCGGCGGCCCGCGCGGCGGCCGAGCATTTCGTCAGTGACGAATACCTCGCGGCGCTGCATGCCGGATCGCGCCTCTCCAGGGATGCGCGCCGGCGCATCGTCAAGCGCATTTCCGAGTTGACCGGTCTCGCGCCGGCGCTGGTCGACGACAGGAACCTGCGCATCAGCGATGAGACCTTCTTCGTCGAGCTGCTGCGCGACCGGGGACGCATCGTCGGCCGCCTCGAAGCGCGCGTCACGGGACCGATGGCGGCGAGCCGTTCGCATACCTGGGAGTTCGACCCGGGCGTCGAGGCGATCGTCGCGCCCTACACGATGGCGGCCCATGCGTACATGAGCGAGAGCCTGGGTATCGACACGCAGGCGCGCTACGAGATCCTGTCGAGGGACGTGAACAAGGCGTGGAACTGGAACCGCGGCGAGGAGAAAGGCAACAGCTTCGCCTGCACCAGCCCCGACCTGTCACGCGCGCTACGGCGCAATCCTCACCTGCGCGTGCTGGTCGCGAGCGGGCACTACGATCTCGGAACGCCCTACAGCGCGTCGAACTGGTCGCTCGCGCAGCTCGACGTGCCGCCGGAGGTTCGCGCGCGCGTCGAGCACCACTACTACGATGCCGGGCACATGATGTACACGCGCGAGGCCGACATGATGAAGCTCAAGCGCGACCTCGCCGCGTGGCTTTCGGCGTAGGCGCGGTCCGGTCGAGCACCGGTTTCAGGTACTTGCCCGTGTAGCTCGCCGCGACGCCGGTGACCTGCGCCGGCGTCCCCTGCGCGATGATCATCCCGCCGCCGGCGCCACCCTCGGGACCGAGGTCGATGATCCAGTCGGCGGTCTTGATGACGTCGAGGTTGTGCTCGATGACGACCACCGTGTTGCCGTGGTCGCGCAGGCGGTGCAATACGGTAAGCAGCATCTCTATGTCGTGGAAATGCAGGCCCGTCGTCGGCTCGTCGAGGATGTAGAGCGTGCGACCGGTATCGCGTTTCGACAGCTCGAGCGCCAGCTTGACGCGCTGCGCCTCGCCGCCCGACAGCGTGGTCGCCGACTGGCCCAGCGTGATGTAGCCCAGCCCCACGTCGAGCAGCGTCTGCAGCTTGCGTGCGACCGAAGGCACCGGCTCGAAGAACGCGTAGGCCTGC
>DAHUXO010000357.1 GCA_027307095.1 Betaproteobacteria bacterium
GATTTCTCGATTCCGCTGCTGTCGGTCCCGGGCGCGCTTGGCGCGAGCTCGCTCGACCCGGCCTGCACCGTGCCCTACCTGCGGGTCGACGCCGCAAGGCGGGAGGACGTCGCCGCGCGGATCGCCGGCATCGCCGGGGGATCGCGCCGGATCGGCATCGCGTGGTCGGGATCGCCCCATCACGCCAACGATCGACGCCGCTCGATCCCGCTGTCGGCACTGGTTCGCCTGTTCGCGCTCCCCGGAATCGCGTGGTTCTCGCTGCAGAAAGGCGCAGGTGAGGAACAGATCGCGCAGGTCCCGGCCGCGGCGTCGGCGCTGGCACTGCTCGATGCATGCAACGATTTCGACGGCATCGCGGCGACGGTCGACGCGCTCGACGCCGTCGTCACCGTCGACACCAGCATCGCGCATCTCGCCGGCGCGCTGGGCAAGCCCGTCCACGTCCTGCTTCCGTTCGCGCCGGACTGGCGCTGGGGAGTCACGGGCGACAGGACGCCGTGGTATCCGACGGCACGTCTGTACCGCCAGCCCGCACCGGGTGACTGGGCGAGCGCCATCGACGCGCTGAGCGATGCGCTGACGCGCTGACGAAAACCCGGCGAAAACCCGGGACGGACCACGTTTTTCGGCGCTCGTGGAACATAAGAGCTCGGCCGTCGAGAGTCTTCGGAAAAACGTGGTCCGTCCCGGTTTTCGCGCGACCCGCTTTTCGCGGAAAAACGTGGTCCGTCCCGGGTTTTTGGTCCGTCCCGGGTTTTCGGTCGCGGGTTGCGCGTACCGGGACTTTCGCGGCTCACCTGCCGCGGAGCAGCAGCTCGGCAAAGGCCTCGACGGGTGCCGTGGCATCGAACAACAGGCCCCTTCCATCGCGTATGCGCGCGGCGAGCGCGCTGCGCCACTGCGCGTCGCCGGCCAGGCGCGTCGCCAGGCCGACATACTCGGCGCGATTGGCCGCGACGAGTTCGGGAACCCCGACGATCCGCAGCATCGCGGCGCTTTGCCGTCCGCGCATAAACGGGCCTGGCAGCGTCACGACCGGGAGGCCGCAGGCGAGCGCATCGAGGCTGGTGTTGCCTCCCGACCAGTGCAGCGTGTCGAGCATCGCGTCGCAGAGCAGGTTGATCCGCAGGTAGTCGTCGTGGGGGACCGGCGGCAGGATGCGCAGCCGCACCGCCGAGACCCCGCGCGCATCCAGCGCCCGCGCCATCCGGCGCATGAACACGTCGGTGACTCTGGGATGCCGCCCGTCAAACATCACGAGCATCGCCTCCGGATTCGCCGCAAGCACTTCGGCGAAGAGATCGTCGGTGTCCGGGTGCACCTTGAACAGCGACTGGGGGCACAGGAACAGCGGCGCGCGCTCGGGCAGGCCGAACTTCGCCCGCGACCCGGCGTCGGGCAGCGCGAGGCTCCGGTAGCAGGTGCCGATGCCGGGGAGGGTGAGCAGCGGCTCGACGTAATGCGCAGCGGCGCCCGCGGATTCCATCTCGGCGCAGCTCACGAAGCCATCGATCGTCGCATGGCCGGTGGTGACCGGATGGCCCCAGCCGGCGAGCTGGCGCGGTGCGAGGCGCAGCGCCGCCAGCACGAACGACGTGTGGTCCATCCCCAGTTCCGGATAGACGAGAACGTCCAGGGCATCGTCGCGGATCGCCGGCGCGACGATCGACGGACGCGCCCGGCTGCCGCCGAATTCGGTGAAGCGATCGGCGCGCGCCTTGATCTCGTCGGCGATGTCGTCGAGGCCGGGATAGAGGTGGTAGACGTGAACCTCGAAGCGATCGCGAGGAAGGTCGGTGATCCAGCTGCGGAAATAGCGTCCGGCCGTGCCGACATGAAAGAACGCCGAGGCGAACCCGACCCTGAGCTTTCCGGAGGACCCGCCCACCGGCGCCTGCGCGACCCGCGAATCGGCAGCTCGCGACGCTGCGCCCGGCGAGCGCCGGCTGTGCCATTGCGGCGCCGCCAGCGCGAGGGTCCGCTCGACGAACGAAGCGTAGGACCTCTGCAGATCGCGGTCGTCACGGCCCTGATACGCGAGGAAGAAGTTGGTCCAGCGCAGGCCGTCGAGGACCTGTCCGGGGGTGAGCCCTGACACCAGCCTCTCGACGTCGGCGTGCAGTGCGGCGAGTCCCTGCGCGTACTCGTCGCGCGCGGACTGCAGCTCGGCCGCATCGGCATAGATCATCGGAAGCGACAATCGCGACCCGAGTGCCCCCCGCAGCTCGGTCGGATCGGCCTCGAGCGATCGGCGATAGGCCTCGCGCGCCTTCGCGACCTCGTCGCGCTCGGCGTAGACGCGTCCCAGGTTGAACCATTCGCCGGCGCTCGCCGTCGGTGCCATCGCGATCGCCTGCTCGTACAGGGACTCGGCCTCGTCGAGCACGCCGCGCTCGCGCAGCAGGCCGGCGAGCAGCACCACCAGCGCGCGCAGCGGAGGCTTCCCCGATTCGCGGGCGAGCGCGCCGCGAGCCAGCCGTTCGGCCAGCAGGAGATCGCCTGCATCGCGCCAATGCACGGCGAGGTTCGCGATCGCGAGGTCGTAGTCAGGCTTCAGCGCAACAGCGCGCTCGAAGGCCCTGCGCGCATCGTCGAAGCGTCCAAGGCCGCGCAGGGCGTTGCCGAGATTGTTGTAGGCGCGCGCATTGCGCGGATCGAGGCTCACCACGCGCGTGAACGCCGCCACGGCACCGTCGGCGTCACCGCGCTCCCCGCGGAGGATGCCGAGTTGCTGATGCGCGGCGATGAACCCCGGCTGCAGCGCCACGGCACGCTCGAGGCTCGCGATCGCGGCGCCCGGTGCGCCGGCGTGCTCGTGCAGCTCCGCGGCGGCGTAATGCGCGAGCGCGTTGTCGGGGTCGAGCGCCAGCGCCTGGTCGACGTGCCGCCGCTGCGCGGCTTCGTCTCGCTCGCGCTTTGCGCAACCCGACAGCACGAGATGGGCCGCCGCCGACGCCTTCGCGCCGCCAGAACGCAGGGCCTTCTCGCATTCACGCCGGGCGCCGGCGACGTCGCCGGCGGCGAGCCGCGCCCGTGCGCGCTCGACGGCCGCCGCTTCAGGCCAGTCGGCCATCGTTTCCCCACGCCGGCGCCGCATCGACCGCCTGCGCGCCCGGCTGCCGCCCACCGTCCGCCATTGACAGTGCCTCCGGGGCCCGCTGCGCGAGCGCCGAAAGATACGCGCGCTCGAGGTTGCGCGTATGCGACGGCATGTCGGTCAGCGCCGAGTGCGCGATTGCGCGGGCAATCGCGTCGCGCGTGCTGCGCATCAGTGGCGCGTCGCCTGCCAACCGCGCAGCGATGTCCACGTACTCGGCCTCGGTGTGCGCGATCGTGTCGGTGACTCCGAGGTTCACCAGGATCGAATACGAGCTGCGCTCGGCATGCCGACTCCCGACGAGCGTGACGACCGGAACGCCCATGCCCAGCGCCTCGATCGTACCGTTGACGCCGCCGTAGGGCATCGGATCGAGCACGAAATCGACCGACCGGTACCGCGCCTGGTTCTCGGCATCGTCGCGGCCCTGCGGAATGAACACGACGCGATCGCCATCGATGCCTGCATGGGTCGCGAGATGGACGTAGGTCGCGCGCAACGCCGGATTCACCGGCGAGAACGCGAGCACCGCGCGCGGAATCCGCACCAGCACGTCGCGCCACAGCGCGAGGCAGCGCCGCGACAGCTTGAGCGGGATGCTGAAGGCGCCGATCACGATCGCATCGGCCGCAATGCCCAGGACATCCCGGCGGAACAGGTCGGCCGGCGCAGGCTCGACGCGGCGCCACGGATAGACGCAGCCGTCCATCGCCAGCAGCGGTTCCACGCCCGGCGTGGCGCTGCCTTCGACGTCGGCGTGGCGGTCGGTCAGCTTGAAGTCGATCGTCGACATCGCGGTCGCGCCCGCGGTGGCGACGTGGGTGACCTGCACGCGCGCTGGCTTGCGCGCGAGGATTCCCGGACGCGAGCCCTTGGTGTGCGTCGACAGGTCGACCAGCAGGTCGAGGTCGTCCTGCGCGATGCGGCGTGCGGCATCGTCGTCGGAAAGCGATGCGACGGTGTCGAAGCGCGCAAATGCGGTGCGGATGCGATCGGTCCAGGCATCGCTGGCATCGGTCGTCGCATAGCCGAAGACCTCGAACCGGCCGCGGTCGTGATGACGCAGGGCCTCCCACATCATCTTGCCCATCACGTGGTTGCGAAAGTCCCCCGACAGGTAGCCCACACGCAGCCTCCCCGGTCGGCGCGGCGTCGCGCGCGGCCATGGATCGCCGTAGACGCGCCGCGCGAGATCGGCGTGGCTGCGCTCGTAGCGCGCGATCAGCTCCGGCTCGACATCGAAGAAATGCAGCAGGTAGATCAGCTGCTGCAGCGCGTCGAGCATCTCCGTCGCGTCGCCCGCCGTGTAGCGCCCGCGCCGCAGGTCGTCGAGGCATGCCTCGAGGCGCGGGTAGTCGCCGCGCAACGCGCAGACTTCGAGCGCCTGGGCGGCGGCGGCGGGATGGTCCGGGCAATTCCGCGCGAAATGCTCGAAGGCCGCCGCCCACGCATCGACGCGCCCCGCTGCCAGCAGCGTCTCGGCCAGCGCCTTGTGCGCCGCGACGTTCGCCGGCGCGCGGGCGAGCGCCTGCGTGAACGCGGCGACCGCCGCATCGACGTTTCCCTGCTGGTCGAACACCACGCCGAGGTTGAACTCGGCGGCGACCAGGTCGGGCTGCAACGCCAGCGCACGCTGGTAGGCGCGCGCAGCGCCGGCGAGATCGTTCCGCATCTGGAGCGCGACGCCCTGGTTGTAATGCGCCTCGGCGTTGTCGGGCTCGCGCGCGATCGCCTCTCCGAATGCCGTCGCTGCGCTGCTGCCGTCACGCTGCACGAGATCGGCGCGTCCGAGCGCCCGCCACAGCGCCCCGGAGCGCGTCGACAGCGCGAGTCCCTCGCGAACCAGTGCGCGGGCGCCCGCAGCGTCGCCGCTGTCGACGAGGAGATTGGCGAGCGCGGCGCGCGCGCCGTCGAATTCCGGTGCCGCGGCGACCGCCGCACGCAATCCGTCCAGCGCGTCGTCGATCGCGCCGCGCTCGCGCTCGAGAATCGCACGCAGATACCGCGCCGGCGCGTGGCCGCCTTGGCGCTCGAGCACCCAGTCGTACTCGGCACGCGCGACATCCGTGGCGCCGGCCTGGTGCGCGCGCACGGCCGCGTCCCAATGCGCGGCGAGCTCGCCGGCGCTCGCGCGCGACGCAGCTTCGGATGCCGCTTCGCGGCCCAGCGATGCGAGCGCCTCGAATATTCCGGAATCGCCACCAGAAAAAACCGGGACAGACCCGGTTTTCGGGAAAACCGGGTCTGTCCCGGTTTTTTCCCGTTCCGAAGTTTCGACGAGGAAGACGCGATCGGCGAGCGCCGCCACTGCTGGCACGTCAGCGCGATCGATTGCCCACACCCGGCGCGCCGGCCGGAGCGCGAGCAGCGGGCCCGACGC
>DAHUXO010000034.1 GCA_027307095.1 Betaproteobacteria bacterium
AGGAACGCCGCGTAGCCGATGCGGAAGTCCTCGGTGTCGAAGCAGTCGAAGCATTCGTCCGCCTCGGCTGCCGAGATCGGTGCGGGATCGGCGAGGCGGCGCGCGAACTTCTTGTGCCAGCGTGCGACCCGCGGAGCGCCCTCGGCGATCCTCGCCGCGGCGGCCGCGGCCTCGGACGCGACCTGATCGTCCGGAACCACGCGCGACACCAGGCCTTTGCGCAATGCCTCGGCGGCGTCGAAGATCCGCCCTTCGAGCAGGATCTCGAGCGCGATGCTCGAGCCGACGAGGCGGACCAGCGGCGCCATCTCCGCGTAGGCCATGACCAGACCCAGGTTCTTGATCGGCGCACCGAAGCGGCTGCCCTCACCGCAGATGCGCAGGTCGCACATCGAAGCGATCTCGAGGCCTCCGCCGACGCAGATGCCGTGGATCTGCGCGACCAACGGGACCGGGCATTCTGCGAATGCGCGCGCCGTCGCATGCATGACGGCGCCGTAGCTGCGGGCCTGCTCCTTGTTCGACCGCTCGCGGGCGAATTCGCCGATGTCGTTGCCCGGCGAGAAGGCGCGCTCGCCTGCGCCGCGCACGACGATGCATCGCAGCTGCGCATCGGTCGACAGCGAATCGATCGTCGCGCCCAGGGTTCGCCACATGTCCCGGGTCAGCGCATTGAGCTTCTCGGGACGGTTCAGCGTGACGGTCGCCACCGCGGCGTCGCGCGCGACCAGGATGGTGCCGCTCACTGCCGCCTCGCTCATCGATAGAACAGGTCGACCAGGCCCATGCCGGTGATCGGAACGTAGGTGACCAGCAGCAGCACGCCGAGCAGCACCGCGATGAACCAGATGTTGATCCGCGTCACCTCCCAGACCGACGCCTTGGCGATCGAGCTCGCGACCATCAGCACGCTTGCCACCGGTGGCGTCTGCTGGCCGATGCCGAGGTTGACGGTGACGATCAGCCCGAAGTGCACCGGATCGATGCCGACCGCCTGCACCAGCGGCATCACGACGGGGACGACCAGGATGATCGCCGCGGCGGAATGCAGGAACATGCCAAGCAGCAGGAACAGCACGTTGAGCATCGCCAGCACCAGCCACTTGTTGTGGGTCATGCCGGCCACCGCGTGCGCAAGCTGCTGCGGGGCCTGCACTTCGGCCAGGTAGGTGCCGAGCAGCGCGCTGGTCGCGACCAGCAGCATGACCACCGCAGTCTGCACCCCGCCTTCGAGCACGGCGCGCCTCAATTCCGCGAGGTTGAGCTCGCGGTAGATGACCAGACCGACGAACAGCGACGCGACGACGGTCAGCGCCGCTCCCTCGGTCGCCGTGACGACACCACCGAAGATGCCGCCCAGGATGATGATCGGCAGCAGGAAGGCCCACAGCGCCTCGCGCGCAGTCTTGCGCACGCGCGCCCACGCGAACGCTTCCTCGCGGGGCAGGTTGTAGCGCCGCGCCATCCAGTACGCCATGCCCATCAGCCCCGCGCCGCCGATGATCCCGGGCACGATGCCGGCGACGAACAGCTGGACCACCGAGGTCCCTGCCATCACCGCGTACAGGATCATCGGGATCGACGGCGGGATGATCACCGCGAGCGTCGCCGCCGACGACATCACGGCCGCCGCGAGAGGTGCCGGGTACCCCTTCGATTTCATCCCGGGGATCAGGATCGAGCCCAGCGCCGCGACGTCGGCGACCGCCGAACCCGAGATCTCGGCGAAGAACAGCGATGCCCCGATCGACACCTGGGCGAGCCCGCCGCGGATCCAGCCGAAAATCGAGGACGCGAAAGCGATCAGGCGCCGCGAGATCCCCGACGCGTTCATGATCGCGCCGGAGAGGATGAACAGCGGGATGGCGAGCAGCGGGAAGCTGGTCGCACCGCCGTAGGTGACCAGCGCGAGGTTGGGCAGGATCCCGAGGCCGTGCGTCGCGACCATCGCGATGACGGCGACGACGCCCAGCGACACGGCGATCGGCACGTTGATGACCACCAGTGCCAGCACCGCGACGAACGCAAGCAGCATCGAGCTCATGACCGGGCGGGTCCCTTCTTCATTGCAGGGCTTCGGATACCGCCGGCGCTTCGGCGGGCGGGGGCTCGCTGCGGCCGAGGAGGTCGATCAGGTGTATACCCTCGGCGATGACGATCAGCACGGCCGAGATCGGGATCACCGACTGGACGACGCTCATCGGCACCTGGGGCAGGCTGGTCAACGAATCCGTCGCGAGCACCGGCATGATCCAGGCACCGACCGCGCCCAGGAGCACGAAGAACGCGATGACCAGCAACTGGACCAGGATGCCGATCGCGCGCCGCCAGCGCCACGGCAGCGCGTCGACGAGCTCGGGGCAGCCGATGTGCGCACGCTTCAGTGACGCCAGCGCGGCGCCGTAGAACGTCAGCCAGGCGAGCAGCACCGATGCGACCTCGTCGTACCAGTCGAGCGAATGTCCGGAAAACCGGAACACGACGCCCAGCGTGACCTCGACCGCGAGCCCGACCATCAGCGCGGACACCACCCACTCGAGGATGCGCGCGTAGCCTCGCCGAAAGCCGTCCGACACGCTGGCGCTCATCGCACGCCCCGCAGCACCGGCGGCACCGGTGCCGTGAAAGTGGCCGCCGTCATTGACGCAGCGCGTTGGCGCGATCGATCAGCGCCTTGGCGCCCGGCACTTCCTTCTCGAACTCCTCGTAGATCGGCTTGCTGGCGGCGACGAAGGCGTCCTTGTCGACGTCGTTGACCTGCATCCCGGCCGCCTTCAGCTTGCCCAGCAGGTCGGTTTCGTCCTGCTCCGCGGTCTGGTAGACGTAGGCCTGCGTCTCCTTGGCCGTGTCCTCGAGGATCTTGCGAACGTCGGGCGGCAGCGTCTTCCAGTGCTCGAGCCCGACCGTCACGTACGCGGGCGTGTAGACGTGGGAGGACAGCGACAGGTATTTCTGCACTTCCTGCAGCTTGGCCGAATAGATCTGCGTGAACGGGTTCTCCTCGCCGTCCATCACCCCGGTCTGCAGCGCGGTGAAGAGCTCGGAGAACTTCATCGGGCTGGGGTTCGCACCGTAGGCCTCGAACATCTTGACCCGCCACTTGCCCTGGGGCACGCGGAGCTTGATGCCTTTCAGGTCGGCGGGCACCCGGATCGGCAGCTTGTTGTTGGTGATCTGGCGGAAACCGTTCTCCCAGACGGCCAGTACCTTGAGTCCCTTCTTCTCGATCGCGGGCTCCATCGACGGCCAGAAGATCTCCTTCTCGATCCGGTGCATGTGGGCCCGGTCCTTGACGATGTAGGGCATCTCGAAGAACCCGAGCAGGTCGACTTCCGAGCTCATCACCGTCGACGGTAGCGCGATGTCGAGCGTGCCGAGCTTGAGCTTCTGGAGCATCTGCTTGTCGCCGCCGAGCTGGCTCGACCCGTAGACGATGACCTTGGCCTTGCCCTTCAGCGCGGCGTTGGCGCGCTTCGCGAACTCCTCGGCGCTCTTGTCGAACAGCGAGCCGGGATGGCCGACGTGGCCGAACTTGATTTCGAGCTGCGCGTACGCAGGTACCGCCGCCATGCCGAGACACAATGCCGCGATGAACGGCAGGATGGCGCGACCGCGCGCCAGACGGGCGATCGAGTGTTCCATCGAGATTCCTCCTGGGATTTATGCACTCGCGCCTTGGGGCGCCCGCGTCGACGGCGGCGGGGCGAAGCGGCGTCTTGTGCGGGCATACTACACAACGTGCCCAAGCGTTCACAAGCCTCGTACGCAACTGCGCGTGGGAAACCCGCCGCGGGCGCAGCAGACACGCAGCCTATAATGCCGCCTGCCGCGGATCGGTTGCAGCGATCCCGCAGGCGATTCGCAAGGAAATCCCGAGGATGACATCCGATCGCGCGCAGCCGCTGGTGTTCCATCGGCGAGGCGCGGACGACACTCTCGCGCGGCGATTGCGCGCGGCCGTGCGCGGTACCGTCCTCGTCGACGCCGCGTCGCGGATGCGCTACGCGACCGATGCGTCGATCTACCAGGTCGAGCCGCTGGGCGTGCTGGTGCCCACCTCGGACGACGACGTGCGCGCGGCGTTCGACGTCTGCCGCGAGCTTGGCGTCCCGGTGCTCGCCCGCGGGGCGGGCAGCTCGCAGTGCGGGCAGACCGTCGGCGCAGCGCTGGTCATCGACCACAGCAAGCACCTCGACCGGATCGTCGAGTTCGATCCGCAGGGCCGGACGGTCACCGTCGAGCCCGGCATCGTGCTCGACGCCCTCAATGCCTGGCTGCGACCGCGCGGCCTGTGGTTCCCGGTCGACGTCAGCACGTCGGCGCAGTGCACGCTGGGCGGCATGGCCGGCAACAACTCCTGCGGCTCCCGCTCGCTCGCCTACGGCAACATGGTCCACAACGTCGCCGCGATCGACGCGAGGCTCGCCGACGGCACCGAGGCGCGCTTCGCGGCGGAGTCGCGGATGAACGATGCCGCGCCCCGGATGCGCGAACTCGCGGCGGGCCTGCGCGCGATCGGCGCGCGCGAGCGCGACGAGATCGGCCGCGTCGTGCCCAGGCTGCTGCGCCGGGTCGGGGGCTACAACGCCGACGTCTTCAACCCGCAGAGCGTGCGCCCCTACACCGACGACGCGAGCGTCAATTTCGCCCACCTGCTGGTCGGCAGCGAAGGCACGCTGGCGTGGACGCGCACCCTGACGCTGGCACTGGCCCCGCTCCCCGCCCACCGGGCGCTCGGTGTGGTCAATTTCGACACGCTGCGCCACGCGATGGAAAGCACCCGCCACCTCGTGCAGCTCGGCCCTTCCGCAGTCGAGCTCGTCGATCGGACCATGATCGACCTGGCGCTGGCGAATGCCGCGTTCCGGCCGGTGATCGGACGCGCGCTTATCGGCGAGCCCGCGGCGATCCTGCTGGTCGAATTCATCGGCGACGACCCCGAGGGCCCCGTCCGCAAGCTCGCTGACCTCGAGGCGACGATGGGCGACCTGGGCTTGCCGGACCGGGTCGTGGCGATGACCGACGCGGCCGCGCAGAAAGCACTGTGGGAAGTGCGCAAGGCCGGCCTCAACATCATGATGAGCATGCGCGGCGACGGCAAGCCGGTCTCGTTCATCGAAGATTGCGCGGTGCCGCTCGAACATCTCGCGTCCTACGTCGACCGCCTGACGGAGATCTTCGCGCGCCACGGAACGCGCGGGACGTGGTACGCGCACGCATCGGTGGGCACGCTGCACGTGAGGCCCATTCTCGACATGCGGCGCGACGGAGCGACGAAGATGCGCGCGATCGCCGAGGAAGCCGCCGCGATGGTCCGCGAGTACAAAGGCGCGTTCTCGGGCGAGCACGGCGATGGGCTGGTACGAAGCGAGTGGGTCGCGTGGCAGTACGGCCCGCGCCTCACGCGCGCGTTCGAGGACATCAAGGACCTGTTCGATCCGGCCGGCATGATGAATCCGGGCAAAATCGTCCGGTCGACCCGGATGGACGACGCGAGCCTGTTCCGCTTTCCGCCCGGTCACCGCACCCTTGCGCTCGCCACGGCGCTCGACTGGTCGGCGTGGAACGTGCAGAACGATCCGGTGGCCGGGACGCTGAGCGCGCCGGGCACCGGAGGCGATCCTGCCGGAGGCTTCGCCAAGGCCGTCGAGATGTGCAACAACAACGGCCATTGCCGCAAGTTCGACGCCGGAACGATGTGTCCCAGCTTTCGCGCCACCCGCGACGAGATCCACCTGACGCGCGGGCGCGCCAACACGCTGCGGGCCGCACTGGCGGGAGGCTTCGGCGACGACCTCGCCTCCCCCGAGGTCCGCCAAGCCCTCGAGCTTTGCGTGGGCTGCAAGGGATGCCGCCGCGAATGCCCCACCGGCGTCGACATGGCGAGGATGAAGATCGAGTTCCTCCACCACTGGGCGCGCCGGCACGGCCTGGCGCCGCGCGATCGATTGATCGCATCGCTTCCGCGCTGGGCGCCGTGGGCCTCGCGCGTTCCCGGACTGTTCAACCTGCGCGATCGCGTTCCCGGGCTCGCGCGCCTGACCGAGCGCATCACCGGAATCTCGCGACATCGTTCGCTGCCGCGCTGGCGGCGCGACACGTTCCTGCGCGAATGGCAGACCGCCTCGCGGCGCGAAGCGTCGCCTGACGTCGTGCTGTTCGTCGACACGTTCACCAATCGCTTCGAGCCCGAGAACGCGCACGCCGCACTCGCCGTGCTGCGGGCGGCCGGCTACCGCGTCGACGTCGCAACGCCGGTGCCCGGCGACGCGGAGGCCTCGCGGCCGCTGTGCTGCGGACGGACCTGGCTCGCGCACGGCCTGGTCGACGAGGCGAAGCGCGAGGCGAGGCGCGTGGTCGACGCGCTGGCGGCGCAGGTGGCACGTGGCGCGACGGTCGTCGGTCTCGAACCATCGTGCCTGCTCTCGCTGCGCGACGAGTTCCTGGTGCTGGGTCTCCCCGACGCCGCTCAGTGCCTCGCGTCACGGTCCCTGCTGGTCGAGGAGTTCCTGGTGCGCGAGCACGTCGCCGGCAGGCTCGAGCTTGCGCTCGGCCCGCTCCCCGAAAAGCGCGTCCTGGTCCATGCACACTGCCACCAGAAGGCCTTCGATGCAGCCGCGGCGACCCACGCTGCCCTCCGTTTCGTTCCCGGTCTGGTCGTCGAGCCGATCGAATCGAGCTGCTGCGGCATGGCGGGCGCGTTCGGTTACGCAAGCACGCGCTACGACGTGTCGATGCGCATGGCCGAGGCATCGCTGCTTCCCGCCGTGCGCGCCGCCGGACCGGACGCGCTCGTCGTCGCCAGCGGCACGAGCTGCCGCCACCAGATTGCGGACGGGACGCGCGCGAGCGGCCGCGTCGATGCGCTGCACGCGATCCGCGTGCTCGAGCGCGCGCTGGCCAACGCACCCGATCGAACCCGCTCCCCCGGAACTGCGGGCGAGGCGGCCAATGCGAGCGGGCGCAGCGAACGCGACGCCGGGCGGCGCCCCGAGTCGCGCGGCGCCTGACACGGCGATGGGCGCGACCGGCACTCCCGACGACCTCGCCGCGATCGCTGCGGCAACGCTCGCCGATTACGAACTGCGGGCGCAGCCGTTCTGGGAAGGCACGCGCGACCACGACGTCAGCCAGAACCTCGATGCGCTGCTCGCGGCGATCGAGGGTAGGCCCCCGTTTGCGATCCTGGACTTCGGTTGCGGGCCGGGACGCGATCTGCGCGCGTTGCGCGCACGCGGTCACGACCCGATCGGCCTCGATGGAACCCCGAGGTTCGTGGCAATGGCGCGCGACTACAGCGGCTGCGACGTCTGGCAGCAAGACTTCCTGTCGCTGGCCCTGCCCGACGCCCGCTTCGACGGAATCTTCGCGAACGCGACGCTACAGCACGTGCCGACCGCCGCACTGCCCCGGGTCCTGGGCGAGCTGCGCGCGGCGCTGAAGCCGCGCGGGGTGCTGTTCGCGTCGATTCCGCACGGCGGCGGCGAGGAAGGCTGGAACCGGGGCCGCTACGGCGTCTATCACGACCCGGCCGCGTGGAAGCGCCACCTCGAAGCGGCGGGCCTCGTGCTCATCGATCACTACTATCGCCCGGCGGGACTGCCCCGCGAGGCACAGCCCTGGCTCGCCACCTTGTCGCGCAGGGCGTCCTGAGGCAGTTGCCGGCCAGCCGGCCGGCCGTTCAGAGACCGGGCTCGGCGGGCGTGGCCGTGGCGTCCGCGGACTCGGACCCCTCCGTCGGCTGCGCGGCAGCGCGATCGAGCTTGCGCTGCTTCTTCTCTTCCTTCTTGCGTTTCTTCTCCAACTCCTTCTGGCGTTTCTGGAATTCGAAATTTGGCTTGGCCAAGTGGGCGTCCTCTCTGATGCCGCATCCGAAAGTAAGCGGCGAATGGATGTCGCTGGTCTTTTACCTCAAAATGGCGCCCGACACCACCCGCGGGCCGCGCTTTCGGCGCGACCGCAGCCCACCAACGACCACCCGGGACGACCATGCCTACCCGCATCCATCGGCTTCGATTTCTCCTCGCATCGTTCCTTTTCATGACCGCTGCGGTGGGTGCGCAGGCCCAG
Source organism: Betaproteobacteria bacterium (assembly GCA_027307095.1). GTDB lineage: Bacteria > Pseudomonadota > Gammaproteobacteria > Burkholderiales > Casimicrobiaceae > VBCG01. The sequence continues at coordinate 8,071 of DAHUXO010000034.1, forward strand.
ACGCTGCACATCGGGCTGGCAGAGGACCCCGATGTCCTCGATCCGACGCTCGCACGCACCTTCGTCGGGCGCATCGTGTTCTCGGCGATGTGCGACAAGCTGTTCGACATCGACGACAAGCTCAACATCGTCCCCCAGCTCGCGACCGGCTACCAGTGGTCGGCCGACGGCAAGGCGCTGACGATCAAGCTCAGGAGCGGCGTCAAGTTCCAGGACGGCGAGACGATGGACGCGGCCGCAGTCAAGTACAGCATCGAGCGCCACAAGACGATGCCCGGGTCCAACCGCCGCGGCGAGCTCGCGCCCGTTTCGAGCGTCGACGTCATCGACCCGTCGACGGTGCGCCTCAACCTCTCCGCGCCGTTCGCGCCGCTGCTCGCCCAGCTTGCCGACCGCGCCGGCATGATCGTGGCCCCCAAGGTCGCCCAGGCCGAAGGCGACAAGTTCGGAAGCAAGCCGGTCTGCGCGGGTCCGTACCAGTTCGTCGAGCGCGTGGCCCAGGACCGCATTGTCCTCGAACGCTTCCCCGACTACTGGAACAAGTCGGCGATCCACTTCGACAGGATCGTCTACCTGCCGATCCCCGACTCGACGGTCCGGCTCGCCAACCTGCGCTCGGGCCAGCTCGATTTCATCGAGCGCGTCGCGGCTTCCGACCTGCCCCAGATCAAGGGCGACTCGCACCTGCAGGTCTCCAAGATCACCGAGATCGGCTACTAGGGCATCACGATCAACGTCGGCAAGAGCGACCTCGCGCAGAAGAATCCGCTGGGGCGGGATCCGCGCGTTCGCGAGGCCTTCGAGCTCTCGCTCGATCGCAACGGCATCGTGCAGGTCGCGATGGACGGCGAGGCCGACCCGGGCAACCAGTGGGTCGCCCCGGACAACCCGTTCTACGCGAAGAGCGTTCCGATCCCCGCGCGCAACCTCGCGCGCGCCAGGGAGTTGCTGAAGGAGGCCGGCGACCCCCATCCGAGCTTCACGCTGATGACGCCGACCACCGCCGACGCCCAGCGCGTCGCACAGGTCGTGCAAGCGATGGCCAAGGAAGCGGGATTCGACGTCAAGATCCAGTCGACCGAGTTCGCGACCTCGCTCGACCTCGCCGACAAGGGCCAGTTCGACGCCTACGTGCTGGCGTGGAGCGGCCGCGCCGATCCGGACGGCAACATCTTCAGCTTCGATGCGTGCAAGCAGCCGCTGAACTACGCGGGCTACTGCAAGCCCGAGGTGGACGATCTGCTGAAGCGCTCGCGCACGACGGGCGACCTCGCCGAGCGGAAGAAGATATTCGGCGAGATTGCGGCGATCGTGCTGAAGGACCGCCCGATCATCTACCTGTACCACCGGCACTGGATCTGGGCCTACACCAACAAGCTGACGGGGTTTCATCCGAACCCCGACGGGCTGGTGCGCGTGCAGGACCTGCGGTTCCGCTGAGGCGCCAGGGCACCGTCCACCGGCATGAAGACGGCGCGCGGGCGACGCGCGCCCCTGCCATGCCGCCTGCCGTTCTCCGATGCTGACGTTCCTGGTCCGCCGCATCGCGACGATCTTCCCGACACTGGTCTTCGTGTCGATGCTGATCTTCGGCCTGCAGCAGCTGCTGCCCGGCGACCCGGCGATGATCCTCGCCGGCGAGGAGCGTGATCCGTCGGTCATCGCGCACCTGCGCGAGACGCTGCACCTCGACAAGCCCCTGCCGGTCCGCTACCTGTACTGGGTGCGCGGGGTGCTTCACGGAGACCTCGGGGAATCGCTGCGCACCCAGCAGCCGGTGCTGCAGCTGATCCTCGAGAAGCTGCCGGTCACCGTGGAACTCGGGGCCTTCGCGATCGTGATCGCGCTCGCGATCGGCATCCCCGCCGGCATCCTGTCGGCGGTCAAGCGCGGCACCGCCTGGGACTACGGCGCCAACATCGTCGCGCTGTGGGGCCTTTCGACGCCCAACTTCTGGCTGGGCATCATGCTGATCCTGTTGTTCTCGGTGACGCTGGGCTGGCTGCCCGCGTCGGGCTACGTGAGTCCGTTCGAGGACTGGCGCGAGAACGTCGCCTCGATGATCATGCCGGCCTTCGTGCTGGGCAACGCGATCGCCGCCGTGCTGATGCGCCACACGCGCAGCGCGATGCTGCAGGTGCTCTCGTCGGACTACGTCCGCACCGCGCGCGCCAAGGGCGTTCCCGAGCGCACCGTCGTCCTCAAGCACGCGCTGCGCAACGGACTGATTCCGATCATCACGCTGGGCGCCCTCGAGCTCGGCACGCTGCTCTCGGGGGCGGTGCTGACCGAGCAGGTCTTCACGATCCCCGGCTTCGGCAAGCTGATCGTCGACGCGGTCTTCAACCGCGATTACGCGGTCGTCCAGGGCGTGGTGATGTTCACGGCCACCGCGTACATCGTCCTGAACCTCGTGGCCGACATCGCCTACGCCGTGGTCAATCCGCGGATCCGATACCAATGAACGCACCCCTGGCGCCCGCCGCGGGCACGGAGACGATCGACCTGCCGGGGAACGTCGTGACGGCGGCGCGCCTGCATCCGCTGCGCCGCCTGCTGCGAAGGCCCTCGGCGGCCATCGCGCTCGCCGTCATCGTCGCGTTCGTCGGTATCGCGATCTTCGCGCCCTGGATTTCCCCCTACGATCCGGTCGCAACCGATTTCGCCGCCGTGCGCAAGGCACCCTCCGCTGCCCACTGGCTCGGGACCGACGAGATCGGCCGCGACGTGCTGTCGCGGGTCATCTTCGGCTCGCGCGCGTCGCTGCTCGCGGGGGTCGTCTCGGTGCTGATCTCGCTTGCGATCGGCGTGCCCCTGGGACTGCTCGCGGGTTACGCGGGCGGGATCATCGACATGCTGATCTCGCGGATGACCGACGCGCTGCTCGCGTGCCCATTCCTGATCCTGGCGATAGCGCTGGCCGCATTCCTGGGCCCCAGCCTGGAGAACGCGATGATCGCGATCGGCATCTCGGCCACGCCGGCGTTCATCCGCCTCGCACGCGGAACGACGCTGGCGGTCAAGGCCGAGGAATACATCCTTGCCGCGCGCGCGATCGGCAATCCGCCTTGGCGAGTCGCGCTGCGCCACGTCCTCCCCAACATCGTGCCCCCGCTGCTCGTCCAGGCGACGCTCGCGATCGCCGCAGCCGTGATTGCGGAGGCGAGCCTGTCGTTCCTCGGGCTCGGCCAGCAGCCTCCCGAGCCGAGCTGGGGCAGCATGCTCAACACTGCCAAGAACTACATCGACAACGCGCCGTGGATGGCGTTGTGGCCCGGACTGTCGATCTTTCTGCTGGTGCTGTCGTTCAATCTCGTGGGCGACGGATTGCGCGACGCCCTCGATCCACGCCACGCCTGACCGCGCACCGGCAGCCGGGTACTGCGCGATCATCCAGACGTGCCCGCAGGGCCGGGGCCGTGTCATTCCTGACCAGTCCGACCCGGCCGATCGAGCCCCTCGTCGGGATTTGGTTGCGAAGGC
>DAHUXO010000044.1 GCA_027307095.1 Betaproteobacteria bacterium
CACATCGAGGCGCTGAAGCGCGCGTATGCCGTCGCAGGCGTGGCCGCCGAATGCGTCGCATTCATCGACGACATGGCGCGCCGCTATGCACGGGCCGACATCGTGATCTGCCGCGGCGGCGCGCTGACGGTGGCCGAGCTCGCTGCCGTCGGCCTGGGAGCGATCATCGTTCCGCTGCCGGGCGCGATCGCCGACGAGCAGACCGCGAACGCGAAATTCCTGCTCGATGCGGGCGCCGCGATCGTGATGGCGCAATCCGAGCTGACGGCTCCGGATGCGCCTCTCGCGAGCCTGCTCGGCAGTCTGACGCGCTCGCAGGCATTGACGATGGCGGTGGCGGCCCGCGGCGTCGGCAAGCGCGATGCCGCCGATCGGGTCGCCGACGCGTGCATCAGGCTGGCAGGCGGCTGACACCATGCGACACAAGGTCAAGCGCGTGCATTTCGTGGGCATCGGCGGCGCCGGCATGAGTGGCATCGCCGAAGTGCTCGCGAACCAGGGCTACCGTGTGTCCGGGTCGGATCTCGCCGAGAACGCGGCGACCCGGCGCCTGCGCTCGCTGGGCATCGACGTCACGCTCGGCCATCGCGCCGCCAATGCGGACGGCGCCGACGCGGTCGTCGTGTCGACTGCGGTGGGCACCGACAACCCGGAGGTTCTCGCTGCGCGCGAACGCGGCGTGCCGATCGTCCCGCGCGCGCTGATGCTGGCGGAGCTGATGCGCCTCAAGCAGGGGATCGCGGTCGCCGGCACCCACGGCAAGACAACGACGACCAGCCTGATCGCGTCGGTGCTGGCCGAAGGAGGCCTCGACCCGACATTCGTCATTGGCGGCAGGCTGCTCGCCGCCGACGCCAATGCGAGGCTCGGCACCGGTGAGTTCCTGGTCGCCGAAGCCGACGAATCCGATGCGTCTTTCCTCTACCTGTCACCCGTGATCGCGGTCGTCACCAACATCGACGCCGACCACCTGGAGACCTATGGGCAGGACTTCGGCAAGCTGAAGCGCGCCTTCGTCGATTTCATCCAGCGGCTGCCTTTCTACGGCGTGGCCGTGCTGTGCATCGACGACGCGCACGTGCGCGCGATGGTCCCCGAAGTCGCCAGGCAGGTCGTCTCCTACGGCCTCGCCGAGGACGCGGCATTGCGGGCGACCGATGTCACCAATGCCGGCGGACGCATGCGTTTCATCGCGCGCGGGCGGCCGGCCGCGCCGCTTGCCGTCGAGCTCGCGCTGCCCGGCGTGCACAACGTCAGGAACGCGTTGGCGGCGATCGCCGTCGGACGCGAGGTTGGCGTCGCCGATTCCGCCATCGCGCGCGCTCTCTCCGAGTTCAAGGGCGTGGGCCGGCGCTTCCAGCGACACGGCGACATCGCGATCCCCGGCGGCGGTCGCTGCACGCTGATCGACGATTACGGCCATCACCCGGTCGAGATGGCAGCGACGATCAGTGCGGCGCGCGAGAGCTTCCCCGGCCGGCGCATCGTCCTCGCGTTCCAGCCCCATCGCTACACGCGCACGCGCGCCTTGTTCGAGGATTTCGTGCGCGTGCTGTCGACCGTCGATGCTCTTGTACTGGCCGATGTCTATCCGGCAGGCGAGGCGCCGATCGTCGCGGCCGACGGGCGCGCGCTGGCCCGCGCGATCCGCGTCGCTGGCCGCGTTGAGCCCGTGTTCGTCGAATCGGTGGCCGACGTCGCACCGGCGCTGCGCGGAATCGTGCGCGACGGCGACGTCGTGGTGACGATGGGTGCCGGTTCGATCGGCACTGTCGCCGGCCAGTTGAGCGCCGCATGATCATGCACGAGCCGCTCGCATTCACCGGCCTGCGCGGGTCGCTCCTGCGCGACGCGCCGCTCGCCCGGCATACGACATGGCGGGCCGGCGGACCCGCCGATCTGCTGTACTCGCCCGCCGATAGGGACGATCTCGCGGACTTCCTGCGCTGCCTGCCCGCCGCCGAGCCGGTGACGGTCATCGGCCTCGGCAGCAACGTGCTGGTGCGCGACGGAGGCGTGCGGGGCGTCGTGATCCTGATGCACGACCCGGGCGCCGCGCTGGCCGTTGCCGACGGCCTCGTGTATGCCGAAGCGGGGGCCGCGGCGCCGAAGCTCGCGCGCTTCGCGGCGATTCACGGCTGCGCCGATGCCGAGTTCCTCGCCGGCATTCCCGGCACGGTGGGCGGGGCGCTCGCGATGAACGCCGGTTGCTATGGCGGCGAGACCTGGGAGCACGTCGCGCGCGTCGAGACGCTGTCCCATGACGGCAGGTTCGACATCCGGCTGCCGTCCGATTACTCGATCGGCTACCGCCGCGTCGCCAGGCGCGATGGATCGGCGCTCGCGGAGATCTTCACTGCCGCGTGGTTCCGGTTCCCGCAGGACGACGCCGGCAGCGCGCGCATGCGCATCAAGGCGCTGCTGGCGAAGCGCATCGCGAGCCAGCCGCTCGGGCTGCCCAACGCCGGCAGCGTGTTCCGCAATCCACCCGGCGACCATGCGGCCCGGCTGATCGAATCCTGCGGACTCAAGGGATACGCGATCGGCGGCGCGCGCGTGTCGGAGAAGCACGCGAACTTCATCGTGAATCCGGCGCGGCGCGCGCGGGCGGCGGACATCGAGGCCCTGATCGCGCACGTGCGCGAGACCGTGCGCGGGGCCACCGGCGTCGATCTCGAGGTCGAGGTCCGCATCATCGGCGAGACGGAGGCGAACGCATGAGCGCCGTGGCCGCCGAATTCGGTAAGGTCGCCGTGCTGATGGGCGGCCCATCCGCCGAGCGGGAGATCTCGCTTCTCTCCGGCAACGCGGTGTTGAAGGCGCTGCGCGAGCGCGGGGTCGACGCGCACCCGTTCGATCCGGCCGAGCGGAACCTGTTCGAGCTCGCGGGCGAGGGGTATTCGCGCGCGTTCATCGCGCTGCACGGGCGTTTCGGCGAGGACGGCACCGTTCAGGGCGCGCTGGAGACGCTGAAGATTCCCTACACGGGCAGCGGCGTGATGGCGTCCGCGCTGGCGATGGACAAGTGGCGGACCAAGCTCGTGTGGCTGGCGAGCGGGATCCCGACACCTCGCTATCGTGTCGCCACTGCTGCCACCGACTGGATGGGCGTGGTCGCCGAGCTCGGCCTGCCGTTGATCGTCAAGCCTGCGCGCGAGGGCTCGACGATCGGCATCACCAAGGTCGCGGCCGTCGACCACGATGAGCTGCGCCTTGCATGGGCGGAAGCGGCCCGCCACGACGCCCTGGTGCTGATCGAGGAGTTCGTGAGCGGCATCGAGCTCACCGCCTCGATCGTCGACGGGCGTGCGCTGCCGCTGATCCGCATCGAGGCCCCGCAGGGGAACTACGACTACCACAGCAAATACTTCTCCGACGAGACCAAGTATTTCTGCCCGAGCGGCATTCCGGCGGCGCTGGAGGACGAGATCCGCGCCAGGTCGCTCGCCGCGTTCGACGTCGTCGGCTGCAGCGGCTGGGGCCGCCTCGACCTGATTCTGCGCACCGACGGCTCGTATTCGTTCCTGGAGGTCAACACGTCGCCGGGGATGACGGGCCACAGCCTGGTACCGATGGCGGCGCGCGAGGCGGGCACGTCGTTTCCCGACCTCTGCATCGAGATCCTGAGGGGGGCGCATGTGGGATGACGCACGCCAGCTGAACGCCATCGCCGTCACGCTGGCGGTGATCGCGCTCGCGTTCCTCGCCTGGGCCGGTTCCGGCTGGATCGCGCAGCTGCCGCTGTTCGACATTCGCGAGGTCGTCGTGACGACGCCGCTCAAGCGCACCAGCGCAGCGCACCTCGAAGCGGTGATTCGCGCCGAGCTCTCGGGAACGTTCTTCACGATGGACCTCGACGCCGCGCGCGCGTCGAGTGCGCGCGTTCCATGGGTGCGCTCGGTCGCGCTGCGGCGGCAATGGCCTCATCGGCTCGAGGTCGAGCTCGACGAGCACCAGCCGCTGGCACGCTGGAACGACAGCGGCCTGGTCGACACGCAGGGTGATGTGTTCGTCGCCAACTACGCGGGGGACCTGCCCCAGTTCGACGGTCCGGACGGGCAGTCGCCGGCGATGGCGGCCCGCTACCGCGAGTGGGGTGCGCTGCTCTCGCCGCTGGCGCTGCGGCTCACCGGTCTCGTACTGTCGGCGCGCGGCGGCTGGCGGATCTCGGCCGCGGGCGACGGGGGGGCGCTCACGCTGCAGGTCGGACGCGACGACGTCGACGCCCGGATGGCGCGATTCGTCGCCGCCTACGGACGCACGTTGGCCGTACTTGCACGCGAAGGAAGGCATGTCGACCTCGTCGACCTGCGGTATCGAAACGGATTCGCGGCGCACGTGCCGGGATTCCGCGAAAAACCGGCGCGCCGCGTTTCGTGACGGCGCACCGACAGGATCAACCGCAACCCGGACGCAGGATCTCGGAATGGTGAAAGACAGCAAGAATCTGATCGTGGGCCTCGACGTCGGCACCTCGAAGATCGTCGCGATCGTCGCCGAGGTGACCGACGACGGCCTGAACGTCATCGGCCTGGGGACGCAGCCGTCGCGCGGCCTCAAGAAAGGGGTCGTCGTCAACATCGAGGCGACGATGGCGTCGATCCAGCGGGTGCTGGAGGAGGCCGAGCTGATGGCGGACTGCAGGATCAGCGAGGTCTACACCGGCATTGCGGGCAGCCACATCCGCAGCCTGAACTCCAGCGGCATGGTGGCGATCAAGGAAAAAGAGGTGACGCAGGCGGACATCGACCGCGTCGTCGACACCGCCAAGGCGATCGCAATCCCCAACGACCAGCAGGTGCTGCACATCCTGCCGCAGGAATTCATCATCGACGGCCAGGAGGACGTGCGCGAGCCGCTGGGCATGAGCGGCGTCCGCCTCGAGGTCAAGGTGCACATCGTCACCGGTGCGGTGTCCGCCGTCGAGAACATCACCAAGTGCGTGCGCCGCTGCGGCATCGAGGTGCGCGACATCATCCTGCAGCCCCTCGCCTCGGCCCGGGCGGTCCTGAACGAGGACGAGAAGGAGCTGGGGGTGTGCCTGATGGACATAGGCGGCGGCACGACCGACATCGCGGTGTTCGCCGGTGGCGCGATCCGCCACACGGCGGTAATCCCGATCGCCGGCGACCAGGTGACCAACGACATCGCGATGACGCTGCGCACGCCGACCAAGGAGGCGGAGGAGCTGAAGCTTCGCTACGGCTGCGCGCTGCGCCAGCTCGCCGATCCCAACGAAGTCATCGAGGTGCCCGGCGTCGGCGAGCGCGCCCCGCGCAAGTTGTCGCGGCCGATGCTCGCCGAGGTGATCGAGCCCCGCATCGAGGAGCTCTACTCGCTGGTGCAGGCCGAGCTCCGCCGCTCCGGCTTCGAGGAGCTGCTGTCGTCGGGCATCGTGCTGACCGGTGGCTCTGCGCTGCTCGCCGGCATGACCGAGCTCGGCGAGGAGGTCTTCCACCTGCCGGTGCGCGTGGGCATCCCGTCGTACGTCGGCGGGCTCTCGGAAGTCGTCAGGAATCCGCGCTACGCGACGTCGGTCGGTCTGCTGCTCGAAGGCCGCGAGCAGTTCATGCGCGGGGAGGCAGCGCGCGCGCAGGTGTCGGGAATCGGCGGAGTAGCCGAGCGGATGCGGCAATGGTTCAAGGCGAATTTCTGATCAGGCAACAGGGAACAGGGAACAGCACGAGTGGATCGCGAACTGCAAATGCGCAGGACGACCGGCACGACGGGGAAGGTGAAGGAATGAAGCGCGACGGGAAATGGGGAAAGGGCAGGGCACGGCACGGTGTCAGGAATCCGCGGTCGACCGGCGATGTGCCGGGGGACCTTTGATTCCTGACCGACGGCCCATCGGTATCGGATCTGCAAACAGCAACCTGGACAGGAGACATCACCATGTTTGAAATCATCGATCAGGCTCCGGAAGAAGGCGCCGTCATCAAGGTCATCGGTGTGGGCGGTTGCGGCGGCAACGCCGTCGAGCACATGATCGTCCGAGGTCTGTCGGGCGTCGATTTCGTCTGCGCCAACACCGATGCGCAGGCGCTGAGGCGCTCGACCGCGCCGATGCAGCTGCAGCTCGGCTCGACGCTGACCCGCGGCCTGGGCGCGGGCGCGAAGCCCGAGATCGGACGCGACGCGGCGATGGAGGATCGCGACCGCATCGCGAGCACGATTGAGGGCGCCGACATGCTGTTCATCACTGCCGGGATGGGCGGCGGAACCGGGACCGGGGCCGCGCCCGTCATCGCCGAGATCGCGAAGAGCCTCGGCATCCTGACCGTCGCCGTCGTCACCCGCCCATTCAAGTTCGAGGGCAAGCGCCAGCGCGTCGCCAGCGCCGGCATCGAGGAGCTGACCAAGCGCGTCGATTCCCTGATCGTCATCCCGAACGACAAGCTGATGGATGTGCTCGGCGAGGACGTATCGGTGCTCGACGCCTACGCCGCCGCCAACGACGTGCTCCACGGCGCGGTGTCGGGCATTGCCGAGGTGATCAACAACCCGGGGCTGGTCAACGTCGATTTCGCCGACGTTCGCACGGTGATGGGCGAGGTGGGGATGGCGATGATGGGCTCGGCGACGTCCGCCGGCGTCGACCGCGCTCGCCTGGCCGCGCAACAGGCGGTGAAGAGCCCGTTGCTCGAGGACGTGAACCTCGCCGGGGCGCGCGGCGTGCTCGTCAACATCACCGCATCGGCGGGCCTCAAGATGAAGGAGTACCACGAGGTAATGAACACCATCAAGGAATTCACTGCCGAGGATGCGATGGTCATCGTCGGTACGGTGATCGACGAAGCGATGGAGGACCGCCTGCGGGTCACGATGATCGCCACCGGGCTGGGCGGTGCCGCCGTCGCCACGCGCCGGCCGCCGAAGCTCGAGGTGCTGGAGACCGTCGTCGAGCGCACCGGCACCGACAACGTCGGCATGCGCGTGGGTGGCGATGCGATCGACTACGACAAGCTCGACCAGCCCGCCGTCGTGCGCCGCGGGCGCCAGACGGCGAGCGTCGCGGTGCCGGCGTTCGACGCATCCGAGATACCGGCTTTCCTGCGCAAGCAGGCGGACTGAGCATGGCCGGTCCCTCCCTCGCCCTCGCCCTCTCCCGCTTGCGGGAGAGGGTTGGGGTGAGGGTCCCGGCGACGGGGCGGACTTCGGGCCGGATGGCCCCGCGGAGTGCTAAAATGACGGGCACATCCGACCGCCCGCGCGACCCGACAACGCGCCATTCCACCGCTCATTCGATGCTCAGGCAGCGAACCCTCAAGACGACGATAAGCACGACGGGCGTGGGCCTGCATACGGGCGCGCGCGTCGAGCTGACGCTGCGTCCGGCGCAGCCCGACACCGGCATCGTCTTCCATCGCGTCGACCTCCCGCAGCATGTCAGCATCCCTGCGCAGGCAGCCAACGTCGGTGATACGCGCCTGTCGTCGACGCTGGCGAAGGACGGGGTGACGATCTCGACGGTCGAGCACCTGATGTCGGCGCTCGCCGGCCTCGGCATCGACAACCTGCATGTCGACGTCTCCGGCCCCGAATTGCCGATCATGGACGGCAGCGCCGGGCCTTTCGTGTTCCTGCTGCAGTCGGCGGGGATCGCCGAGCAGCCGGTGCCCAAGCGCTATCTGCGCGTGCGCGCGCCGGTCGAGATGCGCGACGGCGACAAGTGGGCCCGCTTCGATCCTTTCCCCGGGTTCAAGCTCGATTTCACGATCGACTTCCCGCACCCGGTGTTCGGCAGCGAGAGCCGTCACGTCGTCGTCGATTTCGCCGAGCATTCGTACATCAAGGAAGTGGCGCGCGCGCGGACCTTCGCGTTCATGGAGGACGTCGAGGCGATGCGTGCTGCCGGCCTCGCGCTGGGCGGCAGCCTGCAGAACGCGATCGTGCTGGACGAGACGCGGATCCTGAACACCGAGGGGCTGCGCTACGACAACGAGTTCGTCAAGCACAAGGTGCTCGACGCGATCGGCGATCTGTACCTGCTTGGCCACCCGCTGATCGGTCAGTACACGGCGTTCAAGCCGGGGCATGCGCTCAACAATGCGCTGGCGCGTGCACTGCTCGCGCGGCCCGATGCCCACGAGATCGTGACCTTCGACGCCGACGAGGAGGTCCCTTCGGCGTTCCAGGACTGGGCCGTCGGCGCCGTCTGACGACCCGGCGTGGTCCTCGTCCGCCTCCTGCTGTTCATCGCGCTTGCCGCGATCGGGGTCGCCCTGCTGCTCTGGCTGGTGACGCGCGATCCGCGCTACCTGCGCTTCATCGGCATGACGCTCAAGTTCACGCTGATCGTGCTGGCCGCGATCCTGATGTGGTTCGTGGCGGAGCGGCTGCTGGCGCCCATGCTGGGTACCTTGATCTGAGTGGCGTCAGCGCCCGCGCGCGCGGCGCGACCACCGGGCCAGCGCGGATCTGAGCGGGCCTTCGGGCAGCTGCTCCGCGAGGTCGAACAGCGGCGCCGCGCTCGCGCTATCCCATTGACGTTTATCGATTTTCTGCGATGGACTCGACCGTCCGGCAACTAGCACCCGCACCCGGATGTCAGTAAAGTCCCAGCCGTTCCGCGACAGCGCCGCCCGCAGGTCGGGCGCACGCTGTCGCAGGACTGCCGCAATCGCCCCTGCGGTCGCCGCGAGCTCCAGCACGCCTCCGCGGGTGTCGGTGACCCGAACGCGATCTGCGATCGGGCGCGGCAGATGCTTTGTCAGCAGTTGTGTCAGGGCCGCCTCGCGCCGATGGCGTTCGGTCCAGGTCCTGAGTTGCGCGTCCGATTCGAGGACGCGGTCGATCGGACGCAGTGCAGTGGGCTTCGGCATCCGGGAGTTCGGGAGCAGGGAGGAATCACGCATTGAACATCATCCTGGTCGCCGGCGCCAAGGCGCGTGCGCCGGGGAGAATGCCTTTCACGAGGGGGTTGATTTTCCCGCGGATGCGGGAACCCCGGTCGTCGCCGCGGCCAGCGGCAAGGTCGTGTTCGCGGGAGAGCGACCCCAATATGGTAAGATGGTCGAGATCGGCCACGGCAACGGCTCGGTGACGCGATACGCGCATGCATCGCAGTTGAACGTGAGGGATGGCG
>DAHUXO010000068.1 GCA_027307095.1 Betaproteobacteria bacterium
GAGCGGGCTCGAAGCCAGGCTGCTCGAGCTCGTCAAGACCCGGGTTTCCCAGATCAACGGCTGCGCCTACTGCATCGACATGCACACGCAGATGGCGCGCGTCGCAGGCGAGACCGAGCAGCGGCTCTACGCGCTGTCGGCCTGGCACGAGACGCCGTTCTTCTCCGAGCGCGAGCGGGCGGCCCTGGCCTGGGCGGAAGCCCTCACGCGCGTGGCGGCGGGATCGGTCCCGGACGACCTGTACGAAGCCGCCCGCGGGCATTTCGGCGACAAGGGGCTTGCCGACCTCTCGCTCGCCATTGTCGCCATCAACGGCTGGAATCGGATGGCGATCGCGTTCGCGACACCGCCCGGAAGCTACCGGCGCGCGCGCAGCGAGTGACCCGACCGGAGCCGGGTAGAATCGCCCCGTCGACCGAACCTGCCGGAGATCCGCAATGCCTCTCGTCTCGATGCGCCAACTCCTCGACCACGCGGCCGAGCACGGCTACGGCCTGCCTGCATTCAACGTCAACAACCTCGAGCAAGTTCAGGCGATCATGTCCGCCGCGGCGGAGACCGACAGCCCGGTGATCATGCAGGCGTCCGCGGGCGCCCGGAAATACGCGGGCGAGGCGTTCCTGCATCACCTGATCGAGGCCGCGGTCGAAACCTATCCGGCGATTCCGATCGTCATGCACCAGGATCACGGGCAGTCACCGGCGGTGTGCGAGTCGGCGATGAGGCTCGGATTCTCCTCGGTGATGATGGACGGCTCGCTCAAGGAGGACGGCAAGTCCATCGCCGACTACGACTACAACAAGAACGTCACCCGGCGCGTGGTCGAAACGGCGCATGCGCTGGGCGTCACCGTCGAGGGCGAGCTCGGATGCCTGGGATCGCTGGAGACGATGAAAGGCGACAAGGAGGATGGCCACGGCGCCGAGGGCACGATGACCCGCGAAATGCTGCTGACCGACCCCGACCAGGCGGCGGACTTCGTCAATGCCACGCAGCTCGACGCGCTGGCGATCGCGATCGGCACCTCGCACGGCGCCTACAAGTTCTCGCGCAAGCCGACCGGCGACATCCTGGCGATCGACCGGATCAAGGAGATCCACCGGCGCATCCCCAACACCCACCTGGTGATGCACGGCAGCTCGTCGGTGCCGCAGAACCTGCTGGCCGAGATCCGCCAGTTCGGCGGCGAGATGAAGGAGACCTACGGCGTGCCGGTCGAGGAGATCCAGGAAGGGATCAAGCACGGCGTGCGCAAGGTGAACATCGACACCGACATCCGGCTCGCGATGACGGCGGCGATCCGCCGCTTCCTGGCCGAGAACAAGTCGAAGTTCGATCCTCGCGAGTACCTGAAGCCCGCGATGGCCGCGGCCAAGGCGATCTGCAAGGAGCGCTACGAGCAGTTCGGCTGTGCCGGCATGGCGTCGAAGATCAAGCCGGTGCCGCTCGACTCGATGGCCAGCCGTTACCGGCAGGGTGAGCTGAAGCAGATCGTCAACTGACGCCCGAAGGCGGCATCCCTCGTCCCGATCCTCGCCGGCAGCTGGGCGAAGCGGAGAGGCAGCAGAAAAACCCCGGCGCGCTGGCCGGGGTTTTCACGTGGGGCCGCCGAAGCGGCCGGGCGACCAGGGGTCGCGAGAGCGGTCGGGCTCAGCGCCGGGCTGCGCGATGTCCCGAGTCGACGTGGAGGTCGACGCCCTTGGTCTCGTAAAGAAACAGGAACCCGATGATCGCGGTCATCAGCGCGACGACGATCGGATACCACAGGCCGTAGTAGATGTTGCCGTAGGCGGCGGCCAGCGCCGTTGCGATCAGCGGCAGCATGCCGCCGAACCAGCCGTTGCCGATGTGATAAGGCAGCGACATCGACGTATACCGTATGCGCGTCGGGAACAGCTCGACCAGGTACGCTGCGATCGGTCCGTACACCATCGTCACGTAGACCATCATGATCCAGAGGATCAGGATCGCCATCGGCCAGTTGATCGCGTTCTTGTCGGCCGCAGCCGGGTATTTGAGGTCGGCCAGTGCCTTCTTCAGCGCCGGCTCGTCGTAGCCCTTGATCTCGGTGGCGCCGATCTTGGTGATCACCGTGTCGGGCGAATCGGCCGGAAGCTGGGCGAACGTGAACGACAGACCGGACTTGGTCAGGAAATCCTCGGTGCGGTCGCAGGGCGAGAATTTCGACCACGGACCCACGAAGATGTGGAAGCTGCAGTCGCGGGCCTGCACCTGGATCGAATTGGCCTGCTGGAACGATTCGAGCGCCGGGTTGACGAAGTGCGTCAGCGCCTTGAACAGCGGGAAGAACGTCAGCGCGGCGATCAGGCATCCGGCCAGGATGATCTTCAGGCGGCCGATCCGGTCGGACAGCCAGCCGAAGAAGATGAAGAAAGGCGTGCCGAGCAGCAGCGCGATCCCGATCAGCGTGTATGCGCTCACCCCGTCGACTTTCAGCGTGATCGTCAGGAAGAACAGCGCGTAGAACTGCCCCGTATACCAGACGCAGCCCTGGCCGGCCGTCGCGCCCAGCGTCGCGAGCAGCACGTACTTGTTGTTCGGGTACTTGAGGAAGCTGTCGGAGAGCGGCGCCTTCGAGCCCTTGCCTTCCGCTTTCATCCGCTGGAATACCGGCGATTCGTTGAGCTTCAGCCGGATGTAGATCGAGAAGATCAGCAGGACCAGCGAGACCAGGAACGGAATGCGCCAGCCCCATTCGGAGAACTGCGCCGGCGTCATGATGCCGCTGAACCGGCACACGCCGATGATGATCAGCGCGAGGAACAGGCCCAGCGTGGCGGTGGTCTGGATCCACGCCGTGTCGTAGCCCCGCCTGTTGTCAGGTGAGTGCTCGGCGACGTACGTCGCCGCGCCACCGTACTCGCCGCCCAGTGCCAGGCCCTGCAGCAGGCGCAGGCCGACCATCAGCAGCGGCGCCGCCCAGCCGACCGATGCGTAGGTCGGCAGCAGACCCGTCGCGAACGTCGAGAAACCCATCACCAGGATGGTGACCAGGAACGTGTACTTGCGGCCGACCAGGTCCCCGATGCGCCCGAACAGCAGCGCGCCGAACGGACGTACCAGGAACCCCGCCGCGTAACCCGCGAAAGCCGAGAGCAGCGCCGCCGTCGCATTGCCCGCGGGGAAGAACAGGCTGGCGAAGAACGGCGCGAGCACCGCGTACAGATAGAAGTCGTACCACTCGAAGACCGTACCGAGCGACGACGCGAAGATGACGCTGGTCTCCTCGCGCGTGAAGTCGTGCGGGTGGGGGCGACCCCCGGGTGCGGCTGTGGCCATCGGAATCCTCCTGAAGTTGCGTCCGCGTCGCGTGCGGATCGAGGGACGGGTCTCGGACTCGTGGCGGCCCGTTGCTCCATCTAGGTTAGGTCTGCAGCCTTACACGAATCTTACGCAGCCACAAGCGCCGAGAACGTGACGGTGACCTGCAGCCCGCACTCGTCCGGACCCGTGCGCAGTACGACCGAGGCGCCATGCGCCGCAGCAATCGACCGGACGATTGCCAATCCGAGCCCGGTCCCCGTCGCGATCGATTCGCTGCCTCGGTAGAAAGGCTCGAACACCCGGTCGTAATCCGCGGCGGGTATGCCGGGCCCCGAGTCGGTGACCGACAGCGTCGCGCCGGTTGCGGGGCCGTGTGCGACGTTGACGGTGATCACTCCGCCATCGGGCGTGTAGCGCAATGCATTGTCGACGAGATTGGACAGGAGCTCGCGCAGCAGCAGCCGGTCGCCGCGCACGACGGCGCCCCTCCCCGGCGCAGGCCCCTCGAAGCCGAGGTCCTGGCCGCGAGCATTGGCGCGCGGAAGGTGATCGGAGATCACGTCGCGCGCGAGCGCGGGCAGGTCGACGTCCACCTGCGGTGCCGCCAGTGGCGTGTCGGCGCGTGCAAGGGTGAGCATCCGGTTCGCAAGCTCTGTCGCGCGCTCGGTCCCCGCAGCGAGCCGCTCGAGCGAGCGCCGCAGCACGGCGGGATCGGTCTCGGCCAGCGCGATCTCTGCCTGCGACCGGAGTCCCGCTAGCGGCGTGCGCAGCTGATGCGCGGCGTCGGCGATGAAGCGGCGCTGCGCGTCGATGCTGACGGCGAGGCGCTGCATCAGGCCGTTGATCGACGTGATCAGCGGACGCAGGTCCTGGGGCGCGCTCTCGGGATCGAGCGCCGACAGGTCGCTCGACCCGCGATTGTCGATCAGGGAGCGCAACCGCTGCATCGGACGCCATACGTAGGCGTACCCGTAGACGATGAGCAGGACCGCGATCACCAGCACGAGCATCTGCGGCAGGGCAACCGCCTGCGTGCGCAGCGTCTCGATCAGCGCTCGCCGGCGCTCCAGCGTCTCGGCGACTTCGATGGTCAGAAGGCGCGACGCCGAGCGAGGATCGGCAAGGAGCATCGCAGCGACACGCACCGGCTCGTCTCCGACCTGCGCGTCCTGCAGCACCGGCGGCGAATGCTCGCGAAGCCCCGTGACCGGCGGTACGGCGGGATTGCCCACCAGCACCTGTCCGTCGGCATCGCGCAGTGCGAACAGGATCCGGTCGTGCTCGAGGCGCCGCAGCATGCCGATCGCCGCAGGCCGGATCGTCACGCCGGTGCCCTCGGGGTGCGTTTCCGCGGCGAGCATCCGGGCGTAATCGGCGAGCTTGGCGTCGTAGGGTGCGTCGACCGCACTGTTGACCAGGAACTCGCTGATGCTGATCGTCGCCAGCATCAGGCACAGCAGGCAGACCACCAGCCAGACCAGGTACTTGAATAGCGTGAACAATCGGCCACCCTCCGGGCCGCGCGTCAGGGCCGCGCGATGTAGTACCCGAGGCCTCGCACCGTCTGCACGTGGATCCCGACCGGCTCGAGCTTGCGTCTCAGGCGATGCACGTAGACCTCGATCGCGTTCTCGGTGACGTCCTGGTCCCATCCGCACATGTGCTCGACGAACTGCTCCTTCGCCACCACGCGCCCGCTGCGCAGCAGCAGCAGCTCGAGCACCGCCAGTTCGCGCGCCGACAGGTCGAGCACGTCGCCGCCCACCGAGGCGCTGCGCGCCGCGGTGTCGAAGGTGAGCGCGCCGTACGCGAGGACGTTGCGGTCGCGGCCATGGCTGCGGCGGATCAGCGCCCGGACCCGCGCCTCCAGTTCCGCGAGCGCGAAAGGCTTGACCAGGTAGTCGTCTGCGCCGGCGTCGAGCCCCGCGACGCGGTCGGAGATCGCATCGGCGGCGGTGATGATCAGCACTGGCGCCGAGGACGCCCGTCCGCGCAGCCGAGACAGCACCTCGCGGCCGGGCATGCGCGGCAACCCCAGGTCCAGGACGATGAGGTCGAAGTCCTGCGTGCGCAGCGCCCGGTCGGCGACGGCGCCGCCACGCACCCAGTCGACCGCGTGCCCGACGCGGGTGAGATGCTCGGCGATCGCATCGCCCAGCATTGCATCGTCCTCTGCGACCAGGATTCGCACGCAATCGATTCGATTCGGTACCCGGACCGGCCATGGTAGCGAAGTCGCCGGCGGCTGTCAGTGCGAGGGGCAGGTCCGCCGGCGCTCGCCGCGACGCGTCAGGGCGAGCCGCAAGCGGCGAGCGGCAGCGAGAGCGCCTGCAGGACATCGCGGTTCGAGATGCGCTGCAGGAAAGCGACGATCATGGGCATCGTCCCGGCCTCGGAAGGCCGCTCGAATACCAGACGCGCGTGGATGCCGCCCTTGTCGTCGAGCGTATCGACCGACTCCAGCGACCGGACGACGTGGCCGTGGGTCAGCCGGCGGCCGCGATTCTCGCCGGCCCGGATGTCGGAATGGAGGCCGCTGTCGACGTAGGCGACCTGGAGCTTCACGTCGTTGCGCAACGCGGGATCAACGACCCGCGAATCGGCGACGACGGTGACGCGGTCGCCGGCCGCGCTCGCGTCCAGTGAAAGCGCGGCTTGCGCGGGGCGTGCCGCAGCCGCGGCAATCGCGGCCTGCATGCCTGCTCCGTTCCATCCCGGAAAATTGTGTCCCTGCAGCAGCACCTGCGGGGTGTAGACGAAAGAGGCGCCGTCGGCTCGCATCGCCGCGTACTGCCGAAGCGTATTGGCGTGGCTGGCAAAGCGGTCGACCCAGCCCAGCCGGTCCCAGTAATCGACATGCAGCGCGATCGCGACCGCGTCGGACGTCGTGGCGGAGCGAGCGCCGTCGGGAGGGGGCTCGGCATCGGGAAACTTCGAGGTCAGCCATCGATCGGCGGGCGGGCAGTCGCTGCAGCCCTCGGACGTATAGAGCTCGACCAGGGGCCGCGTTGCGGCCCCGCTCGCCGCGTGGCACGCGGGCGCGGCAGCGGCGGCGATGACCTGCTGCGACTGCAACGTCGCGGCGACGAGCAGCAGGGTCAACGCCCGCATCCGCGCGCGAGTCACGCCGACGGGAATCATGGCGCGCCAAGCATAGCATCGGGCACGGGCCACGGTCTCCCGTACGACCTGCGCACAAGCGCGCAATGTCCGTGCTACGCTTTCGCCGCGCGCCGTATCCGGCGCCAACCCGACCAGAAGGAGGTTCCCGTGGGGCTCTTTCACATCATCACGATGATCATCGTCGGCTTCATCGTCGGCTTCATCGCCGAGGCGCTCTATCCGGGCGCGCAGCATCTGGGGTTCTGGAAAGCCGCGATCATCGGCATCGTGGGGTCGCTGGTCGGCGGCGTGATCGGTGGCCTGGTCTTCCGCTCGCCCGACGGCAAATTCCACCCGGCGGGGTGGTTCCTCTCGGTCGTCGGCGCGCTGCTCGTGCTGTGGGTCTACCTGAACTACCTTCAATAGCCCGGCGCTCATCGAACGACCCCCACGCTCGCGGCGTTCGCCGCTGCGCTGCCCCCAATGGGGGCGCAATTCGCGCCTTGGGTCGGCCCGGCGGCGCTCAGAGCAGTTCGGCCGCCGGACCCAGGATCTGGTCGCGCAGTTCGCGGTACCGCGGCAGCTGCGGGGGATAGACGCAGACATATTTGACCTGCGCCGCCTGCAGACAGCGCTGCTTGATCGTCTCGAGCTTCTGGTCGCGCGGATCGATCGCCTGATCGGGCTCGCGCGCGTCGACGATCGCGACGATTGTCATGTCGCGGTCACAGATGACGAAGCCCACGTGCTGATTCGCGATCTTGCGAAACGCGCGCAGGCGCTCCATGCCCTGCGGGCCGATCTTCACCTGCAGCACGTCGGCGAGGCGGATCCGGGCGAAGATCTCGTGACGGGGGAACGCGGCCTTGAGCAACAGGAACACCGCCGCTTCCGATTTGGAGAGGAACCGCGGTCGCAGAAGATAGAGCCCCGGCACTTCGGCCGACGACAGCAGGCGCGTGGTCTCGCCTTCGGTCCACTGGGCGACCGCGGTCGGCCCATCGGCCGCCGAGCGGCCATCCCCCGGGACCTCGCGCCTGCGTCGCAGGAACCCCGCGATGATGACGATCGCGAGCAGCGCAACGGCGAGCGCGAATACGACCCCGGACGTCATGTAGACGACAGCCTTGGCGGATCGACAACGGCCGCCGAAGATGACCGGGGCATAAGCATTGCTGTTTTGCGCGGATTCGGGCTCTCGGGCCTAGTCTAATGCATATTGCCAACGGATCGAAAAAAAAGCCCGCGTTGCCGCGGGCTTTCGTCGCTGCCGGGAACCCGGACGATCACATGTCCATGTCGCCCATGCCACCCATGCCGCCCATGCCGCCGCCGGGCATCGCCGGCTTGTCGTCCTTCGGTAGCTCGGCGACCATCGCATCGGTCGTCAGCATCAGGCCCGCGACCGAGGCGGCGTTCTGCAACGCGTAGCGCGTTACCTTGGTGGGGTCCAGCACGCCCATTTCGACCAGGTCGCCGTACTCGCCGGTGGCCGCGTTCATCCCGAAGTTGCCCTTGCCTTCGGCAACCTTGTTCAGCACGACCGACGGCTCTTCACCGGCGTTGGCGACGATCTGGCGCAGCGGCTCCTCGACCGCGCGCAGCACGATCTTGATGCCTGCATCCTGGTCGGGGTTCGCGCCCTTGAGGCTCTTCAGGTTGCCGCGCGCACGCAGGTAGGCGACACCGCCGCCCGGCACGATGCCTTCCTCGACAGCGGCACGGGTCGCGTGCAACGCGTCCTCGACGCGGGCCTTCTTTTCCTTCATCTCGACTTCGGTCGCCGCGCCGACCTTGATGACGGCGACACCGCCCGCAAGCTTGGCCACGCGCTCCTGCAACTTCTCCTTGTCGTAGTCGGAGGTCGCCTCCTCGATCTGCTTGCGGATGTTCTTCACCCGCGCTTCGATCGCCGCCTTCTCGCCCGCGCCGTCGATGATCGTCGTGTCTTCCTTCGCGACTTCGACACGCTTGGCGCGGCCCAGGTCCTTGAGCGTCCCGTTCTCGAGCTTCAGCCCCAGTTCTTCCGCGATGACGGTGCCGCCGGTCAGGATCGCGATGTCTTCGAGCATCGCCTTGCGACGGTCACCGAAGCCCGGCGCCTTGACGGCGACGGTCTTGAGGATGCCGCGGATGTTGTTGACCACCAGCGTCGCCAGCGCCTCGCCGTCGACGTCCTCGGCGACGATCACCAGCGGCTTGCCCGACTTGGCGACCTGCTCGAGCACCGGCAGGAGGTCGCGGATGTTGCTGATCTTCTTGTCGTGCAGCAGGATGTACGGGTCTTCGAGGACCGCGACCTGCTTGTCGGGATTGTTGATGAAGTACGGCGAGATGTAGCCGCGGTCGAACTGCATGCCCTCGACGAGGTCGAGCTCGTTCTCGAGGCCCTTGCCGTCCTCGACGGTGATCACGCCTTCCTTGCCAACCTTGTCCATCGCCTCGGCGATGGTCTTGCCGATCGACTCGTCGGCGTTGGCCGAAATCGCACCAACCTGCGCGATCTCCTTGCTGGTCGAGCAGGGCTTGCTGATCTTCTTCAGCTCCTCGACGATCGCGATGACCGCCTTGTCGATGCCCCGCTTGAGATCCATCGGGTTCATGCCGGCGGCAACGTACTTCATGCCTTCGGCCACGATCGACTGCGCGAGGACGGT
>DAHUXO010000075.1 GCA_027307095.1 Betaproteobacteria bacterium
TGCGCGGCCGATCGCTGCGGCGGAGGTCCCGCCGGTCCTGACGTCGCCAGTGAGGCCGCCGCTTGCGCCGGTTTCCAGCGCGGCCTCGAGGTGCACGTCGCCGGCCACGGGTCGCGGCACTGCGGCAGGCAGCAGGGGCTCGAGGTCGGAAAGTCGCGGCACGTCGATGGTGACGCGCATCGAACTGCTGTCGCGGCCCATGTCGCCCCGCACGTGCAGGCGCGCGGACGCCACGCTGAGATCGACGGTTGCATCGCTCATCGCGTTCGGGCCGAGCGTCGCCTTGCCCGTACCCGCCACGGCCACGCCGTCGAAGCTGCTGCCGGGCGCAATCGTCGCATTGGCGGCGACGCGCCATGCCGGGCGCATCGCTCCGCGTGCCTCGACGCTGCCGTCGAGCGTTGCCGACGGCATGGCGAAAAAGCGTGAAGGATCGACGCGGTGCGCCATCGCCTGCAGGCTGAAGTCGCCGGCATCGTTGCGCATGACGCTCGCGGAGCCCGCAAGCGATCCACTGCCGGTCCGTGCAACAAAGCGCGTGACGTCGACGCGCGCCTGCGTGATGACGGCCGCGAATTCGAGCGACATGCCGCGATCGGCGACCTCGCCTCGCAGCGTCTGCTTCGCCGCGTCGGCGCTCGCGTCGACGTTGCCTGCGAGCCGGGTCGCGGCGAGTCGCGTGTCGATCCGCGCGAGGTCGACATCGCGCAGCGCCAGCTTCGCGCGGGCAGCGCGCGCGTCCGTCGCGGTCACGATCCGCGCGCTGCCTCTCGCGCTGCCGCCGCCGGCGAGCGTGGCGGCGAGATCGTCGAGGGCCAGCGTCGTGCCGTCGAAGACGTAGGCCGCGGTCAGCGAGGTGACCGGAAGGCGGCCACCGTCGACCGGGCCTGCGTCGTCGTTTCCGAGCTCGAGGGTGCCGGCGATGGCCGCAGCCCGCGGTTGCGCGGCGAGGCGCAGATGCGCCCGAGTATGCGGCAGCGCGGGATCGAACGCCGCTGCGTCGACGCCGCCGAGGTCGGCATGCGCCCGGGTGAACGCCGCCTGGGCAAAAGGCGTGGCCGTCGCGTCCAGCGTCAATTGCGCGCCGCGCATGCTGCCCGTCGCCGTCACGTCGAGTTCGGGCAGCGTTCCCGAAAGGGTGACGGCGAGTCTCGCGCCGTCGAGTGCACCCGTGCCCGTCACGGCGAGTTGTCCGTTCACCGCGAGGGGCGCGCGCGCGGCGACGCTGACGTTGCCGGCGATCGTTCCCTGGTCGGCGATGAAGCGGAGGTCATGGATGCGATGTCGGGTGCCGTCGCCGTCGTAGCCGAACTCGCGGCCCGAAACCCGCCCGGCGAGCGGGCCCGCGCGCCAGTCGATTCGCGCGATGTCGAGGCGATCGATCGACACCGCGATCGGGAGACCCAGGTCCGTCGGAGGCGCCGTGGCCGCCGCAGACGGCTTGATCGAGATGTCGACGTGGCGCGCGCCCAGGCCGCGGATCGACAGCCGCGACGACCACAGCGCGCCCGGATTCCAGTCGACAGCGACGTCGTCGGCGATCACCGTCGCGTCGGTGCCATGCCAGGTGATGCGGCGAAAACGCATCGTCCCCGCGATCGATCCGCTGGGCTGCTCGACGCTGATGCGTCCGCCGCTTTGCGCGACGATGCGGGCGACGATGAACGGCAGTCCCCGCTCGGAGAGCACCCAGCCGACCAGGGCCGCGATAACGAGCGCAACGATCGCGATCGCGGCGAGCGCGAGTTTCCATGCGCGTCGCCTGCGCCGCGGCGAAGGCGCTTGCACTTCGGATGTCGCCACGTCGGCCATCGATCAGAACGAGAGTCCGACCGAGAAGTGCAGGCGCACCTGGCGTGACTGCTCGCCGTAGGCCACGTCGAGGCGGAACGGGCCGATCGGCGTGCGCACGCGCGCGCCGATGCCGTAGCCGACGGCTGCGCGGAAATCCGCCATGCGGTCGAACGCGTTGCCGGCGTCGACGAACGCCGCGATGCCGAGCGTGTCGTTGAGCCAGCGTGTGGCCTCGACGCTCGCCGCGCCGTAGTAGCGGCCGGGAACGATCGCGTCGCCTTGCTTCACACCCAGGCTTTCGAACGCGTAGCCGCGCACCGTCGTGTCGCCGCCGGTGCGAAACAGCAGCGTCGACGGAATGCCTTCGCGGCTCGCTGCGAGCACCGCACCCGCTTCCGCGCGCATCGAGAGCGACCACTGGCGGTCCAGCGGCCACCAGATGGCGAAATGTCCGATCGCGCGCTCGAAGCCGCGCGTCGACGCGCCCGGAACGCCGGCACCGAGCTGCACGAGCGCGTTGTAGCCCTGCGTAGGCGCGGCAAGATCGTCGACACGTCGCCAGGCGCGCTCGGCATCGACGTAGAGCGCATGCGAGGAGATCGTCTGCGCGCCGAAAGGCTTCTGTTCGTCGAGGTAGAGCGCCGCCCCGTATTGCCACTGGTTGCGCTCGTCGAGCGAACTCATCCGTGCGCCGACCGCGCCCGCCTGGGTGATCAATCCGGCGATGTCGGTGCGCTCGACGTTGGCGAAGGTCGAGGCCGACCAGCCGTTGGTCGCCGGCGGCGAAACGAGGCGCAGCGACGCGTTCTGCAGCTTGGACTCGATGCGCGTGTCGAGGTAGAGCTGCAGCGCGCGCGACGCGAAATCGACGTCACGGTAGCTGAGGTTGCCGCGGAATGCCGTATCGGTGGAATAGCCGATTCCCGCCTCGACTCTCTTCGGCGGAGCCTCGATCACTGCGACTTGGACCGGCGCGTCGGCCGCGTGCGTGGGGTCGGTGTCGATCGCCGCCCGGACGCTCGCGAAATAGCCGGTGCCGTTGAGGCGCCGCACGAACTGGTCGAGTTGCTCGAGAGAGTACGGCGCGCCCGGCGCAACGCTCCGGTAGTTGCGGACGAGCGCCGGCGGGTAGCGCGAAAGACCCTTGATGTCGAGATCGCCGACGTGAAACGCCGGGCCGCTTTCGATGTCGACGTCGAGGTCCGCCGTCGCCGCCTGCGGATCGATGCGCGCTTCGCTGGCGACGAGCTTTGCCGACGCATAGGCGTTTGCCGCCAGCGTGGCAACTGCGCGCGCCTTCGCGCTCGCCCAGGCCGATTGGCGAAACGGAGCGCCGGGCGGCAGCAGCCATTCGCGACGCATGCGGGCGATCGTGGCTGCGGCTTCGCGATCGCTCGTCGCGGGCCCGCTCACGCGCAGGTTCAGCTGCGAGACGCGGGCGAGCGGCCCCGGTGCGACGCGCAGCGTGACGGTCGCGGGATCGGTGGACCGATCGACGGCGACGTTCGCGTCGGCCGCGAAGTAGCCTTCGGTGGCAGCGGCTTCCTTCGCCTGGCCGATCGCTTCGCGTGAGAGCTCGGTGAAGAGATCCGCGGTCATGTCCGCGTACGACTGCCAGCGGATCAGATCGACGCTCGCGGCAAGCGTGTCGCGGATGTCCGGCGGAGCGTCGACGACGACGCGGTAGGAAAGCGCGCGCGTAGCGGGCTGCGCGGGCGCCCCGGACGTCGGCGCTGCAGGTGATGCGTTGGAGCGGGCCGCGGATCGTGCGGCGCCGCCGTCGGACTGGCGGGCGTCACTGCCCGCGGTTGAAGTTGCTGCGCTAGTGACGCCCGTCGCCGTCGCCAGCAGGAGCAGTGCCCATGCTCGCCGGAGCTGGCGCCGCACGCGGCGCGGTCGCGTTGGCCGCGCCGTCATCGCCATCGGCCGTCGGCGCCTGCGAATCGCCCTGCGCCGTCGCGGGGCCGGATCGCGGCCAGGGGTTGTACGTCGCCCAGGTCACGCCGATGGCGGTGCGCTCGGGATGCAAGCGTCTGGGCGCCTCGATAGGCCCCTGGTTGCGCGAAGTCGGGAAATTCCAATCGATCAGCTCGTTGCCGCTACCCCACAGGCCGTCGGCCCGCGAATAGCCGTAATCATCGCGCGGGTCGCGCAGCGCACAGCCTGCAAGCGTCGCCGCAACCATCGTCGCAACCAACATGATGCCAGTGACGCGCTGCATCGAACCTCCATTGCGGTTTGTGGAGCCGTGCCCGGCTCGAGTTCCCGTCATCGGGCGCTGCGCGGATGACATATTCAATGTCGAGTTTACCGCCCGGCGATTGCCACGACCAAGAATGGCGAGCTTTATGCCATCGTCATCGTGTGCGCGAAAACAACACCCGCCGAAATTGCGATCAGGGCCCTTCTTCGACGATTCGCAAGGGACGCTTTGCTCCGACCA